>NZ_VRUZ01000100.1:0-14557 GCF_008039485.1 Methylobacterium sp. WL69
GGGGCCGCCTGTCGCGGGGCGGCCTGGGGGGAGGCCGCGGCCTGGCACGGCAGGGGCGGGCCGCCGGCATCCTCGCGGAAGAGCAGGTCCACCACCTTCGGGAACAGGCCGTCGTAGCGGTTGATGGTCTCGACGTACTCGCGCTGGCGCTTGAGCCGCTGCAGGGTCAGGGCGTAGCCGAGCACGGTGGTCTCGCCCGGAAGCCAGGCGACGCCGCGCTGGAACCACTCGAGGGCGGCCTCGAACTGGCAGGAATTGTAGGCGTACCAGCCCAGGGCCTGCGCGCCCTCGCCGGAGCCTGAGGCGGCGACGACCTTGGCGTAGCGCTCGATCCGGCCCGGCTCGATGAAGGGCGGGTTGGCCTGGGTCAGCCGGCGCTCCAGCAGGTCGACGTAGAGGATCTCGTTGCCGATGAAGCGGTCGCGCCACGCATAGGCGACCTCCTCAGCATCGCGCATCCGGTTGAGCGCCCGCAGGGTGTGGGCGAGGCCGTGCGCCACCATGGCGTCGCCGCCCTGGCTGATGGCGAGCTTGAACCAGTCGAGGGCGTCGCGGTACTGGCGCCGCTTGTAGCCGTACCAGCCGAGCAGGCCGGTCTGGCCGGCCTCGTTCGACGCCTTGGCGTAGGCCTGGAACGCCACGAGATCCGCGGTCTTCGGCTCCTCGGCCGGATCGTCGTGCAGGAACGCCGCGATCCGCGCGCGGGTGATGTCGAGGCGGATGGGGTCGAACTCCGCCTTCCCGTCCGGCTTCCCGTCCGACTTGCGCTCGGCCTCGCCGCGGCCGAGGGCGATGAGGTCCTCGGCCAGCGCCATCTTGAGGTGGGCCATGGCCTTCAGGATCGTGGCGCGCCGGGCGCCCGCGTCGGCATTGCCCTCCAGCACCGAGCGGTAGAGTCCCTGCGCTTCCTCGCCGCTGCCCATCACCGCGAGGCCGTCGGCGATGGTCCAGATGCTCTCAACATCGGACGGGTCGAGGGCGCCCGGATCGTCCCGGTAGAGGCCGACCACGTCCTCCGCGCCCTTGCGTCCCAGCGCCGTGACGCGGCTGCGGAACTCGGCCCGGCGCAGCTTGCGGTTGAGTTCCTCGGAGGGCTGCCAGGCCGGGTTCGAGGCGCGCCGGTTGGCGATGGCGTCGCGCAGGTCGTCGAACCGGCCTGCGGTGAACAGGTCCCAGAGGGGCGCTTCCTCCGGGGGGCTCGGCTTCAGGGTGTCGAGGTCCTGCGGCTCGGTCCAGCCGGGATAGAGGCGCTTGAGGCGCCCGATCTCGGCCTTCATCCGGGCCGTCTGCTTCTGGGACGCGTAGTAGCGCAGGGCGCTCTCGTCGACCATGCCGGGGGTCGCGGCGGTCGTCGGCGCCGCCAGGATCGCGGGCGCGCGCGCGCCGTCGCCGTAGACCACCTGCCCCCGCGGCGCGGGGCCTTGGGCGGCCGCGGCCCCGGCGAAGCCGACGGCCAGGAGCAGGCCAGAGCAGGCCTTCGCGACCCTGGCGGCATCACGCACTAGCGCTTCAGGCATGATGCGTACCTCATCCGGACCGCGACCATGCTGAGGAGCTGCAGGGTCGTCGGATAGTAGTTCTCGCTGTCGCGCACGGTCTCGAAATCCGCCGGCACGGCCTTGCCGGCGGCGGCGCAGTCCACGAGGCTGGACAGGGAGGCGTAGCCCTTTTCGCTCAGCCATTCCACGGCCCGGCCGTCGCGCGTGTCGACGATGGGCAGGCGATCCTGGGCGGCGCCGCTCCACAGGGTGACGAAGGGGGCGTAGTCGGCCTCGCGTCCGATCCCCGCCCAGGCGAGGTAGAGGGGCACCCGGATGGCGTTGTAGGAGAACAGCGCCGGAAAGCCGTCGGCGGGGCGGGGCTCAGCCTTCAAGGAGATCCATTCCGTGGGCAGGCGCGACGGCCCGAACCGGGCCTGGCGCAGGAGGTCGAGGCCGCTGCGGATCAGGCCCTGCCAGTCGTATTCGGGCGCGACGAGACCGAGGCGCTGGAAGGCCGGGAACACCCAGTAGGACAGGTTCACCAGGGGGCCGTCCGGGCGGTCGGCCGCCGAGAACCCCGCCACCGCCGGCAGGAGCAGGGCCCCGTGCGGGTCCTTGAACAGCATCGCCTTGCGGCCGACCTCGACGGCGATGCGGCGCGCCGCCGTCCGGTAGGCGCCTTCGCCCCAGGCTTCGGCCGCCTCGGTCAGGGCCCAGGCGACGAGGAGATCGCCGTCCGTGGCGTCGTTGAGGTCGCCCACGGCGGGGCGCTGGTCGGGCGCCCAGCGCCAGGCCAGCAGGGCGTCGGAGCGCACCATCAGGTTGGCGCGGGTCCAGCCCCAGATCCGCTCGAACGTGGCCCGGTCGTCGGCGGCCACCGCCAGCAGCATGCCGTAGCCCTGACCCTCGCTGTGGCTGATGGACCCGTTCGCCGTATCGACGACGCGCCCCTGCGCCGTGACGAAGCGGGCCCGGTAGGTCGGCCAGCCGGGCGATTCCGCCAGGATGCCCGCCAGGGACGGCGCCGCCTCCGCGCGCCCGCTTCCCGGGCCGGAGGGCAGCGCGACGGCGGGCGGTACCGCCGGGTTGGCGGACGGACCGGGACGGGTCGTCTCGCGCCGGGTCTCCGTCTCACGCATGGGTTCCTCCACCGGGTCCTGCCTCTGGCCCTGCGCCGGCTTCGGCGTGGTCTGCCCGAGCGCCATCGCGGGCAACAGGCCGAGGGCCGCCGCGAGGACGAGGTGGGAGAGGCGGTGCTGAACGGTCGGATTCATCGGTTGCTCCGGCCGACGTCGCGCACCAGGGCCGCCGTCGCCAGGCCGAGGCACAGGGCCGCCAGGAGCATGAGGGCCACGTAGACGGCGGGGTTGAGGGACAGCCATGCGGCGGCCAGCAGCCACAGGTTCGACAGGCTGCGGGACTGGGTCTCGATGACGCTGACGGTGTCGGGCTGATCGATGGTGAAGGTGCCGTCCGCCGCGTCGAGGAAGGCGGCGCGGCCGAGGAGGTTCGTCCACACCCGGGGGTCGACGAGGCAGGACGCCGACGCCTTCAGGATCCAGGCGTTCGGGGCCGTCACCAGGACGACGCTCGAATCGAGGGCCGCCCCGGCGCCCTGGGCCACGATGAGCGAGGCGCGGGAATCGAAGGTCTCGACGGGCTTGTCCCGGGCCATGCCGATTCCGTCCAGGGCCGCGTGCCAGATCTGGCGGGCGCGGTCCGACACGGCGCCGCCCGCGTTGGCGAGGCTGTCGAGGGAGGACGGACCGCCGCGCAGGCGCTGGTCCCACTTGGCCACGAGGTCCCCGGAGGTGGCCCCGGTGGTGTCCTCGTCGGCGGCCGGCGGCATGCCGGCGGCGGACGCCGTTTGGGGGATCGGCATCGATGCCGGCACGGGGCGGCGTTCGCGGGCCCGCGCCTCCGCGCCCTCGGCCAGGCGCAGGGGCATCACGGCGGAGGGCAGGGCGCAGCGGATCGGAACGTTGCGGCGAAGCCGGTCGAGGGTCAGGATGCCCTCGGCCCCCGCCGGCCCCGGGGCGGCGACGGACTCCGCCCGGCCTTCCCAGCCCTGCCGGATGCGGTCGGCATCGAGGCCGACGGTGGCGATGGTGGCCGGATCGAGGGCGCGGGCGGGCGCGACCACCAGGGTCGGGCCGTGCCCGGTCTGCTGGTCGCTGGTCACCTCGAAATCGATGACCCGCTTGGCCGCGATGGCGAGGCGGGCGGCGATCACCGCCGCGGCGGCGGCCGAATCCCGGTCCGGGGTCGGCAGGACGAGCCGGGGCCGGCCGGTGGCGGAGACGAACGGGATCGCCCCGCCCTTCACGGCGGCGAGATCCGGATTGCGCACGCCGCGGGCGAGGCGCGGGACGACGATGCGGGTCTTCTGGAGCATGAGGAAGCGGGCCTGGGTCGAGCCCGGGCTCAGGGTGTCGCAGGTGCGGTCGGCCTCCGTCGGCACCTGGGCCGAGATGTCGATCTGGTTGAGGCCGGGCCGCCACAGGTTGAGGGGCAGGGGGATCGCGCTGTCCTCGAACAGCTCACCCTTGCCGTAGGCGAGGGGCACGCTGGCGGCGTTGCGGCCGTTCACGTCGACGATGACCCGCGCCTCCGGCGACAGGCCGGCGGCGGAGGCCCCCGCGAGGTGGAGCATCACCTTGCCGTAATCGGCCGGGATGAAATCCGCCGGCATGCGGAGCTCGAAGCGCGTGCGCAGGAGGCGTCCGTTGAATTCCTGCGACGCGACGCCGACGGCGTCGAGGCTCAGGGTCTCGCCGCCCTGGACCTCGTAGCCCCGGTTGAGCTTCGCCAGATCCTCCGTGCCCGGGTCCTCGGCGGGCCGCACGCGCGACAGGGTCTGGATCGCCTCGGCCACGTCGCCGTCGCTGGCGCCGGTGACCACGAGGGTGGGCGCGCGCTCGCCCCGGTCCGGCAGCAGGGCGAGCTTGGGACCCGTGACCGCGCCGAGCTCGGCGATGCCCTCGACGCCGCGAAGCTCCTCGACGGTGCCGACCACGAGGGTCACGCCGGCGCGTCCCGCCAGGGGCGCGCCGAACTCGACGGACGGCCGCGCGAGGCGTCCGACCAGGGCGATGGCCTGCACCGCCCCGATCATGCGCTGGAGGCGCCTCAGGCCCGGCTTCTCCGTGAGGAGGACGCGCACGGGCAGGGCCCCGCTCTCGTCCGGTTCGAGGGCCGCGAGATTGCGCAGGTCGAGGTCCTGACCGGCGGGCGGGACGACGAGCCCCGTGCGCGACGGATCGATCTGGGTCCACAATTCGTAGGTCGCACCCACCGAGCAGTCGACGCGGTGGCGCTGGCTCACGCTCAGCCGGACGGCGTTGTAGCCCGGCGTCAGGCGGCCGTCGGGAATGGCGAACTCCACCACCTTCACGGCACCCGGCGCCTGGATCCGGGTCCAGCCGACCTTCTCCCCGTTGATCGTGACGGACAGGTCGGAGGATTCCGGCGCCACCGAGATCGCCGACAGGTAGGAGACCCGCATCCGGGCCGGGCCGCGGGCCTGCCCGGCGGTGAGGAACACCGGGTATTGCAGGCTGTCGAACTCGCCCGAGAGGCGCATGCCGCGCGTGCCCGAGGGCAGCCGCCGCGCCGATGCGAGGCTCGACCCGCCCTCATTGACCCGGCCCTGGGTCGGCTCGCCCGGCGCCACGGGCGATGGGGCGGTGACCGGGCGCTGCGTCTCGACGCTCGGCGGACCCCCGAACCGGTCGGACGGCCGCCCGCCGAGGAACGTCTGCGCCTGCGCCGCGCCGGCGAGCCCGATGGCGCAGAGGCCGGCGGCCGCGAGCCTCCGGACGCCGGGGCGGCCGGTCGCGCCCGGTACGGCGGGGGTCGGCGAGGTCGGGCTCGGCGAGGTCGTGCGCATCAGGAGACCGCCGGCCGGCGACGATCGGCGCGCCCGCCCGAGAGCCGACGCTCGTTCTCGAATTCGAGCATGAGACGCACCCACTCGCCGGCTCCCTCATCCTGCGCGGCGGCGGCCGCGGGCCGGATCGAGGCCGGTCCCGCCGGATTCGGGGCCGGGCCGAACGGGTCCGGGTCTGGCCGCGTCGGGTCGGGCCTCGTGGGATCGGGCCGGGACGGCGCGAAGGCGAGCCGCGGGGTCTCGCCGGGTCGAGACGGAGCGGCCGGCCGGTCCCCCGTCGCCGTCGCCGGCGCGGGGACGGGTTTCGGCAGGAAGGCGTAGCGCAGGGCCCGCACCGGCTCGACCAGGCCCCACCAGACGAATTGCAGCGTGCCGGTGAACAGGTCCTTGTGCCGGCGCCGGCGCAGCTGGAACCGGCGCATGGCCTCGGCCTCGCCGTACATCAGGCTCGACAGGGCGACGTAGTCCTGGGTGGTCAGGTTGGGAAAGCCGAGGTGGCAGACCGCCTCGTCGCGGGTGCGCTCGACGCCCAGGAGGGTGACGGGGAGGGGACCCGCCGCCCGCGCCCCCGCCACCGGCACCACGGACAGGTTGCCGGGCAGGGGCGTCAGCCCCATGCCGGGGGCGAGGAAGGCCGCGTTCAGCCGCACGGTGCAGGCCTCGGCCGAGACGCGCTCCACCGTCACGTCGGTGACGCGGCCGCCGAGGGTCAGGGCGCCCTGGCGGTCGATGGGCAGGGACGGCGTCCGCTCCGTCACCTTGCGCTCGGCGCAGACGCCCAGGGCCGCGCCCGCCGTGATCAGGTTGAAGAAGGTCCACAGGCCCACCACCAGCATCAGGTTGGTGACGCCGGGCTCGAACAGGTAGCGATAGGCGGCGACCCCGCAACCGGCGAGGAGCAGCAGGTAGACGGCGACGAACGGGCCGGCCAGGGCCGAGAGATGGTCGTGGTCGAGGGTCGCGCCCTTGTTGGTGACGTTGAAGGTCGGTTTGCGGGGCGAGATCGCGACGGAGACGATGGCCTTGGCGAGGAACAGCCCCTGGATGTACTCGTACAGTTCCGAGACGAAGGGCCAGCGGAACTTCCCGTAGACGTAGTTCTGCAGCATCAGGTTGATGACGATGTAGGTCGCCGTGTAGGCGATGGACTCGTCGACGCTGGCGACGAAGATCTTCAGGTCGAAGAAGATGTGCAGCAGGGGCGCGAACATGAAGATCAGCCGCGGCACCGGGAAGAACCAGAACGTCATGCTCGACAGGTAGGCGACCTTCTGGATCGGCTTGAGGCCTTTCTGGAACAGCGGGTTCTTCAGGATCATGATCTGGAACATGCCCTGGCACCAGCGCGAGCGCTGACCGATGAAGTCGGTGAGCGTGTCGGGCTGGAGACCGGCGATGAGGGGCGTGTCGACGTAGACGCTGGTCCAGCCGCGCGAATGCAGCTCGAACGCCGTCTCGCAATCCTCCGTGATGGTGATGCCGGAGAATCCGCCGGCCTCGTCGAGGGCCGTGCGCCGCAGGAGGGCCGCCGACCCGCAGAAGAACGAGCCGTTCCACTTGTCGAGGCCGCGCTGGGTCACCGAGTAGAACATCTCGTTCTCCGACGGCATCCGGTCGAAGGTGCGCAGGTTCCGTTCGATGGGGTCGGGATTCAGGAAGGCGTGCGGCGTCTGGACCAGGAACAGCCTCGGGTCCTGCGCGAAGTGCCCGATCGTCTCGGTGAGGAACGAGCGGAACGGGACGTGGTCGGCATCGAACACGACGACGACGTCGCCACGCGCATGGGCGAGGCCGTTGTTGAGGTTGCCCGCCTTGGCGTGCTCGTTGCGCTCGCGGGTGAGGTAATGGCAGCCGAGGTCGCCGCAGAGCCGCTGCAGGTCGATGCGGCGCTGGCGCGCCGCCGCGGCCTTGGCGGGGTCGGCATCGGCGCATTTCTGGTCGGTGCCGCCATCGTCGAGGAGCCAGACGATGAGCTTGTCCGCCGGATAGTCCATCTGCCGCGCGGCCGCGAGGGTCATGGCGAGGATGCCCTCGTCCTCGTTGTAGGTCGGCACGAACACGTCGACCTCGGGCAGCTCCGCCGCCGCCGGCAGGGCGGGCGCGGGCCGCTTGAGGGGGTCGGCGTTGATGATGAGGCTGACGAAGAGGATGAAGACGCAGTAGAGTTCGCCGAGCAGCAGCACGAGGCCGAAACCGAAGCCGACGGGATCACCCGGGGATGGCAACGTGTTCGTCACCCGCCACAGGACGTAGCGCAGGACCACCAGGGAGCCGAGCGCCAGGAAGACGAAGCGCGCCCGCGGGCCGTCGAAGAACACCCACAGCACGATCATCGCCAGCATCGCGGCGAGACTCATGGCGAGCTGGTTCTGGGCGGCCACGGGTTGGCCGAGCAGGACGAGACCGGACACGGTCGCGACGATCCATGTCAGCCACCGGACCCCGATCCTCAATGCCGTGCTCCTTCGTTGCCCACCGCACACGGGGTGGGCTCCGGGTTCCGTTATGGCCCCGGGTTCTTTCCAAAGAAGCAAGAGAAGCCGTTAATCGAGGCTTGTTTACGTCCCCGGAGGCGGGGGGAAGCTATCCGCGGGGCAAGCGTCAGACTCGGGCGGCGACGCGCCGAGATGTGATCGCAGCGCACAAAAGAAGATCTGTAGGCGGTGCGGTTCGCCGGAGACGCCCGTCAGGGGCGAAATCGCCACGATGGTAGGGACGTGATTTGCGTGATCTGTTTGCGCGAGCCGGATGTATTGCTGTCGACGATTGCGCTCCGGGGCTTCCCAAGGAATGAGAACCGAAGTGCAACTGCACATGACTTCATAAGAAGGATTATCGTCCTCGCGGGACCGGCGGTGCCGTGGGGGATGACGCGCTCGGCGGGCGGGCTCCGGCCTCCCGATGCGGCGGCGTTCGAGCCTGTGGTCGAATGTCGCGCCCGGTCGAGAACGACGGCATCCTCCGCGCGCCGCTCCCGGAGCCGCGCCCGATCCGATCGGATCGGATCACGCCGCCACTGCTTTTAGTGGTGCTCTGTCGCGACGAACCGGTATCCGCTTCGTCGGAGACCACCCTAGAACTGCATGCGGGCCTCGAGGCTCGAATAGTACCCGCTGCCCTGGATGCGGTCCTGGACGAAGCCCGCCGCCACCGACATGGCCACGGGACCGAAGCGGAGGCCGGTGAGGTGGGCGCCGATGCGGTACTGGCGGAAGAAGTCGTCGCCGAGGAACAGCGCCTCGGGGCCGAGATAGACGCCGTCGGCGACCATGTATCCGGCCCGGACGCGGGAATAGTAGGCATTGAATTTGGTCGAGTATGAGCCGTAGGCCGAGACCATGGTCCGGTCCGTGGGCGTCGCGTAGAAATTGGCCGCGACCTTGAGACCGACGCCGGTGCCGACGACGGGGTTGCCCGGATCGGCGATGGAGAGCTGGTTGCTGCGGACGTTGAAGCCGAGATAGCCGGCCAGGGCCGCATCGGCCCAGATCCACTCGTAGCCGATGAGGCCCGCGCCCTCCTGCTGGTAGCCGGTGACCCGCTGGGCGACGCCCTGGCCGGGATAGGAGTAGGTGCCCGCCGTGCCGTCGATGCGCACGCGCGGACCGCTCTGGGTCAGGGTGCCGGCGGCCGCGATGGTCCCGGTCACCGAGCCGAAGGCGGAGCTGTTGGAGGTGACGCTGGTGGAGCCGTCCACGGCGACGCGCCAGCTGTCGTCGATGCCCTGCGCCTCGGCCCCCGTGTACCATTCGGTGCTGGTGGTGCGGGGATTGGGCAGATCGGCGGAGACGGCGCTCGTCGGAAACGCGACGAGGATGCCGAGGACGGTCGTGGCCTTCAGGCGATGCATGGATCGAGGCTCGCTCTGTGCTTGCAAAAACTTGGGCTCAAATCCTTGAGAGCCGCACGCACAGATTCATGATCGATGAAGGTTAATATTCGTCCGTAACGAACAGTATTCCGGGGCGTTGTCTGTGCCGCCGTGAGACACCGGTCCGGTTCCCGCCGCCCCGATTCTTGCCGCCTGATCCTTGCCGCCTGATCCTTGGCCGTCCGCATGCGATCCGGCGAGACCCGATCCCGCCCCGGTTCAGGCGGCGCGGGCCATGGGGGCGGCGGCGATGGTCGCCAGCATCGCGGCGAGGTCTTCGGGATGGAACGGCTTGTCCAGCTGCGTGAAGCGGCCGGCGGTCCGGGGCAGGTGGCCGTGCGGACCGGCGATGATCACCCGCACCGCCGGATGGTGCTCCACCACCGCGGCGGCGAGCTGAAGGCCGGACATCACCGGCATGGCGTAGTCGGTGATCATCGCGTCGAAGGCGCCCTCGCCCGCGAGTGCCTCGAGGGCGTGGCTCCCGGAGGCGGCCTGGACCACGGTGTGGCCGAGATCGGCCAGGATCTCGGACAGGCAGGCGCGCACGAGGCTGTCGCTCTCGACGAGGAGGATGCGCAGGGAACGCACCGTAACGGGCACGCAAGCGGGCCGTCCCTGCGCCGGCGTCGGTTCGGCGGACGCGGCGCGGGGCGGTTCGGCCGGAAGCCAGATCTCGGCGAGGAAGGGCTGCGTACCGGTTCCGTCCGACTGGATCGCGAGGCGGCCGCCGACGGCTTCCACGAGTTCGGCGACGGCGTCGAGGGGGGGGACCCCGGCGGGCGTCGTGCCGGGGAAAGCATGCGGCATAGCCCGTGCCCGTGCCGGCCGGCCGCTCGCCAGGACGAGCCGCACATGGGGGCCGGCGGCGAGGCCCGGAGGGATCTCCGGGCCGGCCTCGTGGGCGCTGCCCGCCACGGCGAAGCCGTCGAAGCCGCCATCGCGGAAGTGGAAGCCGAGGTTGAGGAGGAGGACCTCGATCGTCGCCTCGCCGCAGCGCACGGCGGGCAGATCGGCCGGCAGCCGGTTCATCACCGGCATGTCCCCCAGCACCTGCGACTGCAGGAACGGGAGGAACGCGGCCACGGTGGCGGCGAGGTCGGCTTCCGCGAGGCTGTGGGTGTCGGTGCGGACGAGGCCGGCCATGCGGCGGGTCAGGCCGGCGCCGCGTGCGGCCCCGGCGAGGGCGGCATCCACCAGCCGCGCCTCGGCCGGGCCGAGGGCATGGCGCCGCTTCAGGATGCCGAGGTTGGCGGTCACCACGGTGAGGGCGTTGTTGACGTCGTGCACGATGCCGTCGGTGACCCGCCGCAGGGTGCCGTCGCGGCGGCGCTCGTTGACGGCGACGGTGGGCTCGCCGCCCTCGCCCATCTCGCGGCTGAGGGCGAGCAGGCGCACGCCGCCTTCGTCGCGGGCCTCGCCGCGCCGGAACCGCACGAGCAGGCGGCGCTCGCCGCCCTCGGGCGCGGCGCGGACGGTGCGCAGGATCACGTCGTGCGGGCCGTCCTCGGCCATGGCGGCCTCCATGGTCAGCCGCATCAGGGATCGGTCGGCCGGCAGGATGCCGTCGATGAGCTCGTTCAATTCGATGGAGC
The DNA here is from genome assembly GCF_008039485.1 of Methylobacterium sp. WL69. Lineage (NCBI taxonomy): Bacteria > Pseudomonadati > Pseudomonadota > Alphaproteobacteria > Hyphomicrobiales > Methylobacteriaceae > Methylobacterium > Methylobacterium sp. WL69. Next base: position 10,837 of record NZ_VRUZ01000100.1, read on the forward strand.
GGTCGCCGCTGAAGGCGGCTTCGCGGCCGGGATCGGTCCAGATGACCTGCCGGGTCGCGGGGTCGACCTCCCACAGGGTCCAACCCGACATGGCCTCGAAGGTGCGCAGGCGTGCCCGGACCCGGCCGAGCCCCGTGCGGGCCTCCCGGAGGCCGCGATCCTCGCCCGGTCCGGCGGAGCCCCGGGCCCGTTCGAGGGCGTCGATCTCGGCGATGGGTGCCGCGCCCGTCGCCCCGTGGTCGGGTTCGAGGGGCCGCGCGAGGCGGCGCAGGCGGCGGGCCGGCCGGGCGGCGGCGGCGTATCCCAGTCCGGCGCCGCCGACCATCATGGCGAGGACGAGGAGGGCGAAATTGCGGTCGGGCCGGCGGAAGCCCCCTGCGGGAACCGCCATCACCGAGGTCACCGCCCAGCCCGCGCTCGCCAGATCGCGCGAGCCGCCGGTCTGCACCGTGGCCTCGACGGCGGTCTCCGGCAGCGGCCGCGGCGGCGCGACACCGGCGAGCAGGACGCCGTCGGCGCCGGTGACGCCGAGGGCGAGGCCGGGTGCCGGGGCCGCCAGGCCGCCGCGCACGCGGGCTTCGAGCTCTTCGAACCAGGCCGGGCCGACCCGCAGGACGAGGTGCTCGCCGCCCAGGGCGACGCTGAGACGGACGGTGCCGCCCTCCGTCGCGATGGCGGTCTCGGCCCCGCGCGCCCGGCGGAACCAGGCTTGTCCGAGCGGGGTGCCGCCGCCGGCCACCCGCACGGTCCCGTCGGACCCCACCAGCATGGCGTCGGCGTAGGCCGGATGCAGGCCGAGCCAGCGGCGCAGGAGATCGGTACGGCGCGCCTCGTCCGGCGCCGCCTCGTGGGCCTGCAGCAGAAGGGCCGCCGAACGGGCGTCGGTCTCGATGGCCTTGAGACCCTGGTCGATGGCTCCGGCGAGGTTGCGGGCCGCGGTTCGCGCCGTCTCGGCCGCCTCCAGGGCCGGCCGGCCCTCGGGCAGGGCCAGCCACGCGCCGGCGCAGGCGAGACCGGCCACGAGACCGAGCTGCACGCCGTTCACGACCGTCAGCGGAATCCGCAATCTCTCGAACATGCGTGTCCGGTTCCACCTTGTCCGGGCTCGAAGCGTATCCGAGTCGCCCGGTTCCATGGGAGGCCCGAGGATTGAAAGGCGCGTTAACAATCCGACCGGTCGGGGCCCGGATCGTGCAATCTTCGGACGGCTCGGCGCCGGAACCTGATACGGGTTTCCGGTCGAGGCGCCGATCGGGTCGGAATCGCCCCGGTTCACGTCTGGGGGATAAGCCGTTGCGATCCAGTTCGAGACTGTCCGAGCGGTGGTTCAATTTCGTCCTCTGGCTCGTGGCCCTCGCCTTCGCGGTGTTCCTCATCGGCCTCGGCGCCCTCGTCGTCGGGGACCTGCCGCAGGTCGAGCATCGCTTCACCCTCGCGCAGTTCCTCGATAAGGACGCGGCGCAGGCATCCACCGACGCCCTGAAGCGGATCCGCCGGGAGCAGGACGACGTCCGGCGCCAGGCCGAGCAGGCGCAGCTCGCCCTCGACGCGGCGCGCTCCGCCTCCGAAGCCGCGCGGGAGACTTTTGCGAACTGGCTCAAGACTCGGGACGCCACCCAGCGCGTCGATCAGGACCCGGCCCTCGTCGCCCGCACGGAGGGGCTCGACGCCCTGAAGGCGGCGGAGCGCGCGGTGGAGGAGCGCCTCGAAGGGCTGAGCCGGTCCGGCCTGGACCTCTCCGAACGCGAGAGCGCGCAGGACGGCATCGAGGCGGAGCTGCGGGCGGCGGGCCAGCAGAAGCTCGACGCGGCCGAGGCCGGCCAGGAATTGCGGGTCTTCGGCTACCGCCTCGCCCTCACCCTGCCGCTCCTGGCGCTCGCCGGATGGCTGCTGGCGAAGCGCCGGCACACCCGCAATTGGCCCTTCGTCTGGGGCTTCGCCTTCGCCGCGGCCTTCGCGTTCTTCGTCGAGCTGGTGCCCTACCTGCCGAGCTACGGCGGCTACGTGCATTACGGCGTCGGCGTCCTCGCGACGTTCTTCGTCGGGCGCGCGGCGATCAATGCGCTCCACGCCTACAACGAACGGCAGAAGGCGGCCGAGGCGCGGCCCGACGCGGAACGCCGGACGGAGATCGCCACGGACCAGGCCCTGCAGCGCCTGGCGAAGAAGGTCTGTCCCGGCTGCGAGCGGCCCATCGACCTCGCCAACCCGGCGGCGAATTACTGCCCCCATTGCGGCATCGGCGTCTTCGAGCGCTGCCCCTCCTGCGAGCATCGCAAGAGCACCTTCGAGCGGTTCTGCTACGCCTGCGGCACGCCGGGGCCCAATCCCGCCTGACCGGGGGCCGGATCAGCCGGCCAGCCCCAGGACGGCGCGGGCCTCGGCGCGCGTGGCGACCCGCCGGCCGTGCCCCTCGACCGCCGCCACGGCGAGGCCCACCAGTTCGGCGTTGCTCGCGGCGAGCCGGGTCTTGGTGATGCGGATGTTGTCCTCGAGCCCGGTGCGGACGGCGTCGGCGCCGCGGGCCAGGGCCCAGTCCATCACCGGCGCCTGATGGCGGCCGATGCCGGCCGCCGTCCACGTCGCCCTCGGCAGCACGCGCCGCAATTCGGCGAGCAGGAGGTCGAGGAGGTGTTCCTCGGCCGGCATGGCGTTGTGCACGCCGAGGACGAACTGGACGTGGGGCCGGTCGTCCATCAGCCCGGCCTCCACGAGGCGCCGGGCGCCGTGCAGGTGCGAGAGGTCGAAGATCTCGATCTCGGGCCGCGTGCCGACGCGCTTCATCTGCGCGGCGAGATCCTGCACCAGGGTGGCGTGGTTCTCGTACACGATGGTGGGAAAGTTGACCGACCCCGTCGACAGGGAAGCCATGTCCGGCGCGTGCCGGAGCGACAGGCCGCGGCTCGCCGGATCGCGCCCGCGCCCGCCGGTGGAGAACTGCACGATCATGCCCGGACAGTGCGTGCGCAGGCCCGCCTGCACGGCGGCGAACCGGTCGGGATCGGAGGACGGACTCTCGTCGTCGTTGCGGACGTGGATATGGGCCAACGTCGCGCCGGCCTCGTAGGCGGCGTGGGTCGATTCGATCTGCTCGGCCACCGTGACGGGCAAAGCCGGGTTGTCGGCCTTGCGCGGCACGGAGCCGGTGATCGCGACGGCGACGACGACGGGTGGGCTCATGGCGTTTGTCTCCCGCGCTTGGTGTGAGATCGGGTTTTTCCCCGGTCCGATCGTTGCGTGTCACCCCTCCAACGTCCAGGGGCGCACGGCCGTTCGGCGCCCATCCTCCCGATCGGTCGAGCCGGATCGCCGGCCCGGTCGACGAAAACGCCTTTGTCTCGTCTGGCATCCAATTGGGAAGGTCTTTATGGTGATGGGACCGCATCGGTACTTTGGATCGATCGTAAAGATGCCGATGACGACTTGGAATGATTACAACATGTCCGACGTGAGCGAGCGTGGCCGGGGCGATCCCATGCGGGATCGGGCGTCGGGCCCCCTGAGCGTGACACGCGATGCTTCCGCGGCGCCGGAGGGCGGTATCGCCTCGGCGGTCCTCCTGCAGGGCCGCCGCGAGATCGTCATCCTCCATGCCGGCGCGCTCTACCGCCTCCGGGTGACCGCCAACGACAAGCTGATCCTCACGAAATGACCGCGCTCCGCCATCTGTCCCCCTCCCGGCGCGCCGTGCTGGCGGGCGCCCTGGGCTGCGCCCTGGCCC
>NZ_VRUZ01000101.1:0-14053 GCF_008039485.1 Methylobacterium sp. WL69
GGTGCGCCTCGCGGCACCCCTCCCGGCACCGTTCGCGCCCGCCATCCTGAGCGCGGCGATGCCGCGCGCCGGCGAGGCCCTGACCGTCTCCGGCTACGGCGTGGCGAAACCGGGGGACCCGCGCGTGCCCATCGGCCCGTGGAGGAGCCGGACGGGTTCGGCGGCGTGGTCCGCCGCTACGTCGCCGGCCCGCTCCTGTGGGGCGCCCTCGAGGCCCTCGGCGCCCCCGAACGGGTCCGGGGCGGGCGCCGCGACGCCGTGGAGACCCACCGGGTCCGCCTCGCCTACCGCGCCGACGTCACCCCCGCCATGCGGCTCGCCGCCGGCCCGCGCCGCTTCGCCATCCGGGCGGCGAGCGACCCCGACGGGCGGGGCCGCGAGCTCGTCTGCCGGGTCGAGGAACTCCTGGCCGGGGCGCGCGCGCCATGACGACCCTTGCCATCGAGACGACCCTTGCCGCCGAAACGACCCTTGCCGCCGAGACGGCCGTGGTCGCCGATCCGGTCTCCGCGAGCCCGCTGCTCGCCCTGCGCGGGGCGATCCTGGCCCATCTCGCCGGGGATGCCAGCCTCGCCCGCCTCATGGGCGGGTCCCTGCGCCTCCACGACGAGCCGCCGCGCGGGGCCGTGGCCGTCTACGGCGTGTTCGGCGACGCCGAGATCCGCGACGAATCCGTCGACGGCGCGAGGCGCCACGCCCACGGCCTGAGCCTCACCCTCTACGCCCGGCCGGGCTCCGCCCGCTCGGGCCTCGCGGCGGCCGAGCGCATGGCCGACCTCCTCGCCGACGCCCCCCTGGTGCTGCCCGGCCACCACCTCGTGACCCTGCGGGTCGCGCGGCTCGGTGCCACCCGCGACCCCGCCACCGGTGAAGCCCGCGCCACCCTCACCCTTCAGGCGGTCACCGAGCACCGCCCGGCCTGACCCGCCTCCAACGTTCCGGAGTCCGACCATGAGCGCACAACGCGGCAAGGACCTTCTCATCCGCGTGGCTTGCGGGGGCGGCTTCGTCGCCGTCGCCGGCCTGCGCGCCCGGCAGATCGCCTTCAACGCCGAGACCGTGGACGTGACCCACGCCGACTCCGCCGGGCGCTGGCGCGAGCTCCTGTCCGGAGCTGGCGTGCGCCGGGCCGCCATCGCCGGCGCCGGGGTGTTTCGCGACGAGGCCTCCGACGCGCGCCTGCGGCAGCTGTTCTTCGAGGGGACCATCGAGACGTTCCAGGTGGTGGTGCCGGCCTTCGGCACCCTCGAGGGGCCGTTCCAGATCACCAGCCTCGAATATCGCGGCGACCATGCCGGCGAGGTCACCTTCGACCTGGCGCTGGATTCCGCCGGCGCCCTCGCCTTCACGGCGGCCTGATATGGCCAACCGCCGGCGCGGCGAGGTGCCCCTCGATCTCGGGGGAACCCGCTACACCCTCTGCTTCACCCTCGGGGCCCTCGCCGAACTCGAATCGGCCCTCGGCGCCCGCGACCTCACGGGGCTGGCCGAGCGCTTCGCCGGGGGGCACCTCGCCACCCGCGACCTCATCGCCCTGCTCGGCGCCGCGCTCCGCGGCGGCGGCCATGCCCTCGACGAGGCCGACGTGGCCGCCCTGCCCCTGGCCGGCGGCCTCGAGCCGATCACCGCGGCCCTGGGCGAGGCCCTGTCGGCCGCCTTCGGGGGGGCGCCGGCGGGAGGTCCGACCGCAAACCCTTGAGCCCCACGGGCGGGACCGCGCCGGAGCCCGCCTCCGCCTTCCCGTGGGACGATGTCCTCGCCCTGGCGCTAGGCCGCCTCCTGTGGCGCCCGCGCGACCTCTGGCGTGCGACACCGCGCGAACTGTTCGCCGCCGCCGGCCTGTCCGCCCGGGCGCCGGCCCCCGGCCGGGCCGACCTCGACCGCCTGCTAGCGGCCCATCCCGATGTCCCACCATCCTGTGATCCTGGGAGCCTGTGATGCCAGAGACCGAGACCGACCGCGCCCAGGCCGCCCGTGAAAAGCAGCTCCACACCCTCGACCGGCTGGCGAAAGGCTTCGGCCAGAGCCTGACCCAGGCCCTGGGCGGCCCCCTCGGCGCCGGGCGCCAGCTCGACGGCCTCCTCGGCACCCTCACGACCAAACTCTCGAGCCTCGCCCTCAAGGCGGCCCTCGCCCCGGTCAAGACCGGCATCACCGGCCTGGTGAAGGGCGCCCTCAGCGCTGCCGTCGCCGGCGGCACCGAGACCTTCGCCCGGGGCGGGGTGGTCGCGCGGGGACGGGTGCAGCCGTTCGCGGCCGGCGGCATCGTCGCCGCCCCCACCTACTTTCCCATGCGGGGCGGCCACGGCCTCATGGGCGAGGCCGGGCCGGAGGCGATCCTGCCCCTGAAGCGCGGCAGCGACGGCCGCCTCGGGGTCGCGGCCGGCGCCGAGGCCCGGGGACCGAGCGTCACCGTCCACATCACCACCCCCGACATCGCCGGCTTCCGCCGCTCCGAAGCCCAGGTCGCCGCCGGCCTCGCCCGCGCCGTGGCGCGGGGCCGGCGGGGATTGTGAGGCGGTTTTTCGCCCGTCGGGTTCGGCCGCCGGCCCACGCGATGATGGCGCGGGTCCTCCTCTCCCCGCCTGCGGGGAGAGGGCCGCAGGCACCCCGTCGTGCCTGCGGCGAGCGAGAGGCGAAGCCGAAGCGAGGGTGAGGGGGCGAATCCGAACCAGGCTCCTCCGGAATCGCCCCCTCACCCTCGGCTGCCGCCTCGTTCGAGACCCGGCAAGGGGTCTCGAACCCTCTCCCCGCAAGCGGGGCGAGGGAATGTGCACGCCCCTCCGCGAGACGTCCGGAACAGCGATTCCCTTTTTCGCACCCAGGAGCCGCCCATGGGCGCCGATTTCCACGAGGTCCGCTTTCCCCTCGACGTCGCCCTGCGCGGCAGCGGGGGGCCGGGGCGGATGACCGAGATCGTCACCCTGGCGTCGGGGCGCGAGCACCGCAACAGCCGCTGGGCCGATTCGCGGCGGCGCTACGATGCCGGCCTCGGCATCCGCACCCTGGACGCCCTCCACGCCGTCCTGGCGTTCTTCGAGGAGCGGCGCGGGCGCCTCTACGGGTTCCGCTACCGCGACCGGGTCGATTCCCGCTCCGGCCCGCCCTCGCGCCCGGTCTCGGCCACGGACCAGGCCATCGGCACCGGCGACGGGGCGACGCGGAGCTTCCAGCTCGCCAAGACCTACGGCAGCGGCCCCCTGCCCTACCGGCGAACCATCGCCAAGCCCGTGACCGAGAGCGTGACCGTGGCGGTGGCCGGTCTCGCCCTGCCGCCGGCCGGCTTCGCCTGCGACGGCACGACGGGCCGCGTCACCCTCGCGGCGGCCCCGCCCGCGGGGGCCGCCGTGACGGCGGGCTTCCTGTTCGACGTGCCGGTCCGCTTCGACACCGACGACCTCACCGTCGACCTCTCGGCCTTCACGGCGGGCGAGATCCCCAAGGTGCCCCTCGTCGAGATCGTCCCGTAGGAGGGTTCTCCATGCGCGACCTGCCCCAAAGCCTCGCCGACCATCTCGCCGGCGGCGCCACCACCCTGTGCCATTGCTGGGCGCTGACCCGCCGCGACGGCGCGCGCTTCGGCTTCACCGACCACGACCGCGACCTCACCCTGGCGGGTGTCCCCTACGCGGCCCGCTCCGGCCTGGAGGCGGCGGAGGCCAGCGCCGAACTCGGCTTCGCCGTCGGCGGCGGCGAGGTGGCGGGCGCGCTCACCGCCCTCGGGATCACCGATGCGGACGTCGCCGGCGGACTCTACGACGGGGCCGGCGTCGAGACCTGGCTCGTGGACTGGACCGACCCCGAGACCCGCCTGCTCCTCGATGTCGGCACCCTCGGCGAGGTGCGCCGGGCCGGCGGGGCCTTCGTCGCCGAGCTGCGCGGCCTGATGGACCGCCTCGACGTGCCCACCGGCCGGACCTACCGCGCCACCTGCTCGGCCGATCTCGGCGACGGACGCTGCCGCGTCGACCGCGACCGGCCGGCGTTCCGCACCACCGGCACCGTCGTGGCCGTCCCGGAACCCGGCACCCTGCGGGTCGCCCTGGCGGCTTCGTTCGCGCCCGGCTGGTTCAGCGGCGGTCGCCTCGCCTGGACCGGCGGCGCCCAGGCCGGGCACGCCGCCGACATCCGCGACCACGGCGCCGATCCGGCGGGCCCGCGCCTCGCCCTGTGGCAGGCCCCGTCCCGCCCGGTGGAGCCCGGCGACGGCTTCACGGTCACCGCCGGCTGCGACAAGCGCTTTTCCACCTGCGGGCGGAAATTCGCCAACGCGCTCAACTTCCAGGGATTTCCGCACATGCCCGGCAACGACTTCGTGGTGCGCCACGCGCCGAATTCCGGCCCCGGCCTCGACGGCGGCAGCCTGTTCCGATGATGTTTTTGGAGTCCGACCGGATCTCGCGGGACGGGATCGTGCAGGGCACGATCTCGCAGGACACGATCTTGCAGGACAGGATCGTGGCTTCGGCCCGGGCCTGGATCGGCACGCCCTACCGCCATCAGGCCTCGGTGAAGGGGGTCGGCTGCGACTGCCTCGGCCTCGTGCGCGGGGTCTGGCGCGACTGCCTCGGCCCCGAGCCCGAGGCGGCCCCGCCCTACGCCGCCTCCTGGGCGGAATCGGCCGCCCCCGGCACCGACCCCCTGGCCGAGGCCGCCGGGCGCCACCTCGTGCCGGTGCCGCTGGACGGCGGCCGAGCCGGCGACGTCCTGCTGTTTTCCTTCCGCGCCCACCTGCCGGCCCGCCACTGCGCGGTGGCCACGGGTGCGGCCACGATGATCCACGCCCATGACGGCGCGGCCGTCACAGAAGTGGCCCTCACCCGCTGGTGGCGGCGGCATTGCACGCACGTGTTCCGGTTTCCGCAGGGCCCCGGCTCCGGCCGGAGGATGACCGGCGCGACGTCCTAGGCCGCGGCGGACTTCCGCACGGCCTGCGACCGCGGAACGGTCCGATCCGGTGTCTGGCGCGCATGGCGGTCCTTGGTGCCGAACCCGCTGGCGATCGCCAGGGCGGAGCGGTTGGCTGCGTAGGACGGGGCGACCATGGGATAGTCCATCGGCAGCCCGAAGCGCTCCCGATAGGTATCCGGGTCCAGGCCGTGCTTGGTGAGATGACGCTTCAGGGTCTTGTACGACTTGCCGTCGATGAAGCTGACGAGTCCGTCCGGCGTGATCGACTTGCGGATCTGGGCCGGCTTGAGCTTCTCGAACTTGTCCTCGGACGCGTCCCCCCGGGCGTCGCGATCCCCCAGATCCATCAGGGCGACGCAGACGTTCCGGATCAGAACCGGAAGTTCGGCCGCCTGGATGGCGTTGTTCGACAGGTAGGCCGAGACGACCTTTTCCGTGAGATCAATACAGGCGCCGGTCGCGGCGGGCCGATGGTCAGTCATGGTGGGGTCCAGTGTGTACGAGCGAGGAGTGTTGAAGGTCCGGCCGATCCGATGAGGTCCCATCGGGACTCCGCAACGGCGCCGGTCGTTACGGTTCCGGCCCGGCATTCCATGAAAACATCCGGTAACGGATGCTGTCCTGCATTCGCCCGGAAAGATCATGGATTGACGGGATTACCGTTTCGGGCGGATCACCGATGACGGACGGCACTTATATTGAAAGACTAACATTTGTTTTTTCCAGAGATATGTCCGCCGGCAATCTAAGACTTGAGATCTTTTCATGCGTCTATTCATCCACAATCGGCGGATTGACGAACCGGACCAAGCCTCTGATTTACAGATTTTATAGACCGAAATTGATTTGGTTTTTTGCACGAAGACGCGGATTGTTTTGCCTATCATGCGCAAGTGAGACATTGCGGCGGCACCAAACAATTGGCGGGGGCACGAAACGATTGCGCACGTTGCTGTCGACGGCATCGGTCCAGAAAAAGGATGCGTTTCGCGTGTGGCGCGAAACGATCTACGATCGGTTGTCCCCCCTCGAGATCACGAAGATTGGCGACCGGCCTTTCGAAGGAGCCATCGAGGCTGCGGATCTCGGGTCCATGCTGGTCACCCGCGTGTCCTCGGGCGCGACGCGGACCCGCCTCACGGCCGACGCGCTCCGGCGCAGCGACAAGGACGCGACGGTCACCGTCGCGATCATGCTCTCGGGCGTCTCGACCTTCACCCGCGACGATCGGGAGGCGGTCCAACGGCCCGGCGACATCGTCGTCCTCGATCGCAGGCCGGGCTCGACCCAGTCGAGCGACGACAGCCGGGCGCTCTTCCTCGAGATTCCCGCGCACCGGCTGGAATCGATGCTCGGCTCGGCGCGCCAGTTCGCGGCCCTGAACATCGCATCGGATCAGGCCAGCGCGTCCCTGGTCCGGACGTTCTTCGACGAACTGGTCCAGATCCACCAACAGCTCGATCCCGAGACCGCCGCGCGGATGTCCTCCATCGGCATCGACCTCCTCGTCGCCAGCATCGCCGAGCGCATGGCGCGGGACGTTCCGACGGGGGTGGACGGCAATCTCGTGGTCCAGCGGGCCAAGGCCTACATCGAGACCAACCTGCACGATCCGACCCTCGATCCCCCCCACCTCGCGGCGGCGGTCGGCGTCTCCCTGCGGCGGCTCCAGGAGCTGTTCCACGCCCGCGGCCGGCACGTCTCCGACTGGATCTGGGGCCGGCGGCTCGACGTGGCGGCCCTGCGCCTGACCGATCCCGGATGCGGCCACCTCGCCATCGGCCTGCTCGCGCACGGATGCGGTTTCTCCAGCCAGGCGCATTTCTCCCGCCGGTTCAGGGACCGCTTCGGGATGACGCCGAGCGAGTATCGCCACGCGGCGAGGCTGGCCGCCGCATCGGCGCCGTGAGGACGCCGTGATCCCGGCGCGCGGCGAGGGCCCTGTCCCGCCCGACGAAGGACCCGGACATTTGACGGCCCGATCGCGCGATGGTTGTCACGGCGGGCCGCCCCGGGGCGGCGATTCCCGCGAGGTCCGCCGATGCTGAACGTCCTGCTCCCCGCGATGCTCGCCGCCCTGGCGGGCGTCGCCATCGTGATCCAGCAGGGGCTGAACGCGAGCCTGCGCGTCGCCCTGGCCTCGACCGCCTGGGCGGGGGTCGCGAGCTACTGCGCCGGCCTCGCCTGCATGGGCGTGCTGGCGCTGGCGCTCCGCGATCCGCTGCCGGCCTGGAGCGCCCTGGCCCGCGTGCCGTGGTGGGCCTGGAGCGGCGGGGCCTTCGGCGCCCTGTTCATCGGACTCGGCATCGTCCTCGTGCCGGTTCTGGGGGCCGGGACCTTCATGGCCCTGCTCGTCGCCGGGCAGATGCTCGCCTCCGCGGCCTTCGACCATTTCGGCTGGATGGGCCTCGCCCAGCGCCCCATCGACGGCCCGCGCTGCCTCGGCGTCGCCCTCCTCATCGGCGGGGTGATCCTGATCCGGCGCTGACGCCTTACCCCTCCCGACGCCGGAGCCCGCCATGGCCACGCTGATCCTGCAAACCGCCGGAGCGGCGGCCGGTACGGCGTTCGGCGGCCCCATCGGGGCCATCGTCGGCGGGGCCCTCGGCGCGGCGGCGGGCTCGGGGATCGACGGGGCCCTGTTCGGCGGCGGCTCCGGCCCCCGCATCGTCGAGGGGCCGCGCCTCACGGAGGTGGCGGGCCTGACCTCGACGGAGGGCGATCCGATCCCCCGGCTCTACGGCCGCGCCCGCCTCGGCGGCACCCTGATCTGGGCGACACGCCCCCTGGAGGTCGCCAACACCCGCGTCGAGCGGGCGGGCGCGGGCGCCAAGGGCGGCGGCGGTCAGAAGACCGTCCGCACGGCCTACGCCTACTCCGTCGACCTCGCCATCGGCCTGTGCGAGGGCCCGGTGGCGCAGGTGCGCCGGATCTGGGCCGACGGGCGCGAACTCGACCTCACCACCCTGACCTGGCGCCTGCACCGGGGCGAGGCCGACCAGGCGCCCGACCCGCTCATCGTCGCCAAGGAGGGTGCCGCCCCGGCCTATCGCAGCCTCGCCTACGTCGTGTTCGAGCACCTCGCCCTCGCCGAGTTCGGCAACCGCGTGCCGCAATTCGCCTTCGAGGTGGTGCGGCCCGTGGCGGGACTCGCCGATCGGGTGCGGGCCGTGTGCCTGATCCCCGGCTCGACGGAATTCGGCCTCGACCCCGCCCCCGTCAGCGAGGCAGCCGGCTACGGCGTGAGCCGGCCCGCCAACCGCTTCCAGCTCCAGGGCGTCACCGACGTGATCGCGTCCCTCGACGCCCTCCAGGCCCTGTGCCCGAACCTCAAACGGGTCTCCGTGGTGGCGAGCTGGTTCGGCGACGACCTGCGCGCCGGGCATTGCACGGTGGCGCCGAAGGTCGACGGCGCCACCAAGGTGACGACGGGCGATGCCTGGCGCGTCGCCGGCCTGACCCGGGCGGGGGCCGGCCTCGTCTCGACCACGCCCGACGGCCACCCGGCCTATGGCGGCACCCCGTCGGATGCCGGCCTCGGCCGCCTGGTGTCCGACCTCCACCGGCGGGGCCTGGGCGTGGTGCTCTACCCGTTCCTGATGATGGATGTGGCGCAGGGCAACACCCTGCCGGACCCCCGCGACCCGTCCGCCCGAGGCCAGCCGCCCTATCCCTGGCGCGGGCGCATCACCTGCGATCCCGCCCCCGGTGTCCCGGGGAGCCCGGACGGCACGGCCGCCGCCGCCGCCCAGGTCGCGGCATTTTTCGCGCAGTATCGCCGCCTCGTCCTGCACTACGCGGACCTTGCCGCCGGCTGGGCCGTGCCGCTTGCCGGCTTCCTCGTCGGCTCCGAATGCGTCGGCCTCACCCGCGTGCGGGGCGAAGGCGACACCTACCCGGCCGTGGACGGTTTCCGGGCCCTCGCCCACGCGGTCCGCGACCGCCTCGGACCGGCGATCCCCCTCGTCTACGCCGCCGACTGGACCGAGTACGGCGCCCACGTGCGCGACGGCGGCGCAACCTTGCGGTTCCCCCTCGACGCCCTGTTCGCCGATCCGGCGATCCACGCGGTCGGCATCGACTACTATCCGCCCATCACCGACTGGCGCGACGGGCCGGATCACGCCGACCTGGCGGAAGCCGATTCGCCCTACGACCCCGCCCATCTCAAGGCCCGGCTCGGGGCGGGCGAGGCCTTCGACTGGTACTATGCGGGCGACGCCGACCGAGCCGCGCAGGTCCGCACGCCGATCACCGACGGCGCCCATGGCAAGCCGTGGGTGTTCCGGGCCAAGGACCTCGTCGGCTGGTGGAGCAACCCGCACTGGGAGCGGGACGGCGGCGCCGAGACCCGCAGGACCGCCTGGGTTCCGGAGGGAAAGCCGATCTGGCTCACGGAGATCGGCGTGCCGGCCGTGGACAAGGGCACCAACGGCCCCAACGTGTTCCCCGACCCGAAATCCGCCGAGAGCGCGGCGCCGCCCTTCTCCACCGGCACCCGCGACGACCTCATCCAGGCCCGCGGCCTCACCGCCATCCTGGAGCGGTTCGATCCGAGCGCCCCCGGCTTCGTGCCCGCCCACAACCCGGTCTCGGCCCTCTACGGCGGCCGGATGGTGCCGGCGGACCACGTCTTCGTCTGGTGCTGGGACGCGCGGCCCTACCCGGCGTTTCCGGACTTCGACACCGTGTGGGCGGATGCGGGCAACTGGTCCGTCGGCCACTGGATCACCGGGCGGATCGAGGGCCTCGAACTCGACCGGCTGATCGCCGCGATCCTGGCCGATTGCGGCGTCGCCGTGCCGGCGCGGATCGGGTGCGCGGCGCAGCTCGACGGCTACGTCCTCGACCGGCCGCTCTCGGCGCGGGCCGCCCTCGAACCCCTGGCCCGGCTCTACGGCCTCGACGTCGCGGCTTTGGCCGGCACCCTCGCGGTTCGGGGGCCCCGCCCGGAAGCGCCGCGGCCGATTCCCGCCGGGGACCTCGTGGCCGCCTCCGACGCGGCGCCCCTCGCCCTGGTCCGGGCCGAGGAATCGGAACTGCCCCGGTCCCTCGAAGTGACCGTGACCGATGCCGAGGGCGGGGCCTATCGCCGGATCACCGCCGCCGCCCTCCGCCCCACGGGCGCGCGGCGCCGCGAGGCCCGGTTCGAGGCCGCCGTGGTGACGCGGCGGACCCAGGCCGAGGCCCTGGCGGAAGCCATGCTCGACGCCGACCTCGCCGCCCGCGACACGGCGACGTTCTCCGTGAGCCCGCGCCGGATCGACCTCGAGCCCGGCGACCTCCTGCGCCTTCCGGGCGAGGCCGCCCCGCACCGCATCGTCCGCATCGCCGACGGCCCCGCCGGGCGCCGGATCGAGACCCGCGCCGTGCCCAGGCACGGCCGGGCCGCCCGGGCGGGGGAGCGTCCCGATGCGGCCCCGCGCCGGGCGCCGCCGGTCCTGCCCGGGCCGCCCTTCGCCGCCATCCTGGATCTGCCCCTCGATGCCGGCAGCCCGACGCCGCTCCAGGTCCTGGCCGTGCGGGCCGAGCCGTGGCCCGGCGAGATCGCCGTGTGGCGGGCCGAGGAGGACGGCCCCCTGGCGCTGCACACCCTCGTCGACCACCCGGCCTGCCTCGGGCAGACCCTGACGCCGCTGGCGCCCGGCCCGCTCTGGCGCTTCGACCGGGCGGCCCGCCTCGAGGTCCGCCTCGGGCCGGCCGGGGGCCTCGCCTCCGTCTCCGAGGCGGCGACGCTGGCCGGCGCCAACCGCTTCGCCCTGGTCGGGGCGGATGGCCAGATCGAGATCGTCGCGGCGGCGGGGGTGACGCTGGTGGGCGCCGACACCTACCGCCTCACCCACCTCCTCAGGGGTCTCGCCGGCAGCGAGGGAGCGGCCGCCCGCACCCTGCCGGCCGGAGCCCTGATCGTGCGCCTCGACGAGGCCGTCATCCCCCTCGTCACCCGCCTCGACGAGGTCGGCCGCCCGTTCCGCTACCGCATCGGCCCGGCCACCCGCGACCCGGCCGACCCGCTCTTCGTCGCGCGCGTCGCCACCGCCGGCCTCGCCCCCTACCGGCCCCTGGCCCCGGTCCACCTCCGGGCCCGGCGCGAGGGGCCGGGCATTCGCCTGACCTGGACCCGCCGGGTCCGGCGCGACGGCGACGCCTGGGAGCCGGCCGACGTGCCGCCCGACCCCATGGTCCAGGGCTACCGCGTCGACATCCACGGCCCCGGCGGAGCGGTCCTGCGCAGCCTCGCGGCGACGGAGCCCTCCGCCCTCTACGCCGACGAGGCCGCCGATTTCGGCACGCTCCAGGTGACCCTCGAGGCCAGCGTCGTCCCCCTGGGCACCCTCACCGGACCGGGGCCGACCCTGCGGGCGCGGGTGCCCATCCGCGCGGCGTGACGCCCCTTCGGAGAGATGCCGGCCCCTTCCCCGGACGGGCGCAGCGCAGCGGAGCCCGATCCGGGGCCCAGCACACGGTGCCGCGAAGCGCCCGAATGTCCGTGCCGTTCGGATCGCGCCGCTGACGCGGCCTTTCGCGCTGGGTCCCGGATCACCTTCCGCTGCGCTCCAGGCGTCCGGGAAAGGCCTCCGACGCGCGTCCGACACCGTCCAGCTTCACCCCGGAGGCCGCCCATGGCGCAGACCACCCCGCACCTCGCCCTGCCGCTCCTCGCGGGGGGCCAGGCCGGCAAGCACGTCACCCACAACGAGGCGCTCCTCGCCCTCGACGCCCTCGTCCACCTCGCCTGCCGCGGCAAGGATCTCGTCGCACCGCCCGCCAATCCGGCGGAGGGCGACCGCTACCTCGTGGCGGCGCCGAACCCGACGGGGGCGTGGGCGGGATTCACCGGGCGGATCGCGGTGTTCGGCGACGGCGTCTGGACCGGGCTCGTGCCCCGGCCCGGCTGGCTCGCCTACGTGGCCGACGCGGACGCGTTCCACCGCTTCGACGGCACGGGCTGGCGCCCCCTCCTCGACGGCGTCCGGGCCCTGCGCAACCTCACCGCCCTCGGCCTCGGCACCGAGGCGGAGGCCGGCACGCCGTTCTCGGCCAGGCTCGACCGCGCCCTGTGGAGCGCCCGCGCGCCGGCGGAGGGCGGCAGCGGCAGCCTCGCCGTGGTTCTCAACAAGACGGCGTCGGCCGACGCCGCGGCGCTCCTGTTCCAGGCCGCGTTCTCGGGCCGGGCCGAATTGGGGCTTTTGGGCGAGGATGCCATCGGCTTGAAAGTCTCGCCGGACGGCACGGCGTGGCACGGCGCGTGGCGGGCCGATCCGGCCACGGGCCATCTCGGCCTCGGCGCCCTGGCCGCCCCCGGCGCCCCGGCGGCGCGGGCGCCCCTGCACGTGGCGCGGGACGGCGCGGGGCCGGCCCTGTGCCTCGACGCCTACGGCGCCGGGCCGGCGGGAAACCTCATCGAGACCCGCATCGGCCGGGGCAGCCGACAGGCCCCCCCCCCGGTCCGGGCCGGGGATGGCCTCTTCGGCCTTTCCGGCGGCGGGTTTCACGCGGGCGGCCCCGCCGAGGGACGCCTGACCCTGCGGGGCGTGGCCGAGGAGGATTTTCTGGCCGACGCCCAGGGAACGGGAATCGTGGTCGAGACCACGGATCTCGGCGGCACCGCACCCCGCCCGGTGGTGAAGCTGCGGGCCAACGGCGCCCTCGAACTCGTGGCCCGCGCCGGCGTGCCGGGGGTCGGCACGGCGCCGGGGCAGATCGTGTTCGACAGCACCGCGGGCGCCTTCCGGGGCTGCGCCGGCGCCACCTGGTCGCGCCTCAGCAACCTCGCCCGCTTCCGGGCCACGACGAGCTTCGACAATTACGTCGGCGCCGGCGCCTGGACGCGGATCGGCTTCAACACCGGCGCCCTCAACGACCAGGGCCTGTTCCGCGCCGCCGACGGCGCCTTCATCGTCCCCGAGGCGGGGACCTACACCCTCGCGGCGGGCCTCGCGTTCAAGCGCAACGGCGCCAACGCGCCGGCCTCCCTGCAGGCCCGCTTCCACCGCAACGGCGTCGCCGTGGAGGGCACCCGCCGCGGCGTCGCCGCCCCCGTCGACGGCGTCTCGACGGTGAGCCTGTTCGCCGTGGTGACCCTGGCGGCCGGCGACGCGATCACGGTCCACGCCCTGTTCACGGGCACCGACGGCTACGTCGCCGCCGCCGACAGCGATTTTTCAGGGGTCGGTCTCGCCTGAGACCTCAGTACGGGTAGCCGTAATACGGCGCCGGCCTGCGCCGCCCGTAGCCGTCGTCCGAGCCGCCACGGACCGGGCGCCCGTAGCCGCGCGGCGCGCCGTAGGCCCCCGGGTAGCCGTAGCGCGGCGGCTGGTAGTTGCCGTTGTTCACGCCGGCCGAGCGGTCGTTGCCGCTCTCCGTGGCGAACGGCGTCAGGCCGCTGCCGCTGCTGCTGTTCTGGGCCGTGGCGGCGCCCGCGCCCACGAGCAGCAGGCCGGCGGCGACGCAGGCGACGAGGCGTGGTCGCGTCATGGCTGATCTCCTGGGCCCGGCACGGGCCCCGTTCTCGGATGAACTCCCCGAACGAACCGCCGGGCGTGCCTTTCCGTTCCGCCGCCTGCCGTTCCGCGTCCCCCCTCACAATCCGGAGTGTTCCATGGACCTCAGCGCCATCGGCAAGGCCGTGCTCGTCGCCCGCGAGGGGCGGCGGCTCCACGCCTACCGCGATTCCGTCGGCATCTGGACCATCGGGATCGGCCACACCAGCGCGGCCGGGCCGCCCCTCGTCACCCCCGGCCTCGCCCTGACCCCGGCCGAGTGCGACGCGGTGTTCGACCGCGACGTCGTCCGCTTCGTCGCGGCCGTGCGGGCGGCGGTGCGCCGCCCCATCCCGCAGCACAGCTTCGACGCCCTCGTGTCCTTGAGCTTCAACATCGGCCCGGCGGCCTTCGCCCGGTCCACCCTGGTGCGGCGCCTCGCCGACGGCGACGTCGACGGCGCGGCGCAGGCGATGATGATGTGGGACCGGCCGGCCACGCTGATCCCGCGCCGGGGCGCCGAGCAGGACCAGTTCCGCACGCCCTACGCCGTGGCTTTGCCCCGGGCCCGGCGCACGGACGCGACGCCCATTCCGGCCCCGGCCGCGCTCACCCCACCCCGTCCGGCGCCGCGCCGTCGACGTCGCCGTCGGCGAGGC
>NZ_VRUZ01000102.1:0-13697 GCF_008039485.1 Methylobacterium sp. WL69
TCCCGGGGGACGTGCGTCCCGGGGGACGTGGGTGGCGGGCACGCCATCATGCTAGAAGCGGGGCAAGGCGCCGCGCGAAGGCGCCGCGAAAAGACCACGGGAGACCCCATGCCGAAGCCGGATCGCCAAGAGTCTCGTTCACGCCAAGAGCCCCGTCCGCCCGAACTGGCGACGCCGTGGCGCACGGAGGCGCGCGCCGCCCTCCAGGCCGAGGCCCGGGCCTTCGCCCGCGACGTGGTGATGCCCATCGCCGACGAGTGCGATCCGCGCAAGGCCGAGATGCCGCGTGAACTCATCGCGCAGATGGCCGAGAAGGGCTGGTTCGGCATCACCATCCCGAAGGAGCATGGCGGCCTCGGCCTCGGGGTGTTCGAGTATTGCCTCGTCTCCGAGGAACTGGCGCGGGCGTGGCTGTCGGTCGGCAGCATCCTGGCGCGGGGACAGGGCCTCGGCACGCAGGTGCTCGACGAGGCGCGCCGGGCCGAGCTCCTCGCCCGCTCGGCCCGGGGCGCGTGGATCGGCAGCATCGCCCTGTCGGAGCCCACCGCCGGCTCGGATCTGGCCGGGGTCCAGACCCGGGCGGTCCGCGAGGGCGACACCTGGGTGCTCACCGGCACCAAGCGCTGGGCGGGGTTCGCGCAGGCCGCCGACTTCGTCGAAATCCTGGCCCGCACCCGCGATCCGGAGCCCGGCGAATCCCGTTCGGCCGGCCTCGAGCCGTTCCTCGTGGTCAAGCAGCCGGGCACCTTCCCGGACGGCATGACCGCGCAGGTCATCGACAAGATCGGATACCACGGCTTCCTCACCTTCGAGCTCGCACTCGACGGCGTGCGGGTGCCCGAGAGCGACCGGCTCACGGGCCTCTACGGCGACCAGGGCGCCGACGCGGATGCGGGCGGCTTCGCCTCGGTGCAGCGCGGCCTCAACATCGCGCGGGTGCACACGGCGGCCCGCGCCGTCGGCGTCGCCCGGGCGGCGGTGGAGGATTGTCAGCTCTACCTGCAGGAGCGCGAGCAGTTCGGCCATCCCATCGGCGACTTCCAGGCCCTGCGCTTCGCCCTGGCCGACATGGCGGCCGAGGTCGCTCAAGCACGGGCGTTCTGGCAGCAGGTGGCCCACCTGCTCGACGCCGGCGAGGCGGCCGAGAGCGAATCGGCCATGGTCAAGCTGCTCGCCACCGAGATGGCCGTGCGGGTGACCAACCAGGCGATGCAGCTCCACGGCGGCAACGGCTACACCACCGAGCGCCGGGTCGAGCGCTACTGGCGCGACGCCCGCCTCACCACGATCTTCGAGGGCACGAGCGAGATCCAGCGCCGGATCATCAGCGACCGGATGCTGCCCCGGCCGTGAGCGCATGTCCGGGGCGGGGGTTGTCGCCTCATGCGGCGTCCGGCTGATCGCCTCAATTCGAGTTGCCGGTCGCTGCCAGATGACGCGGAGCGCGGGTCCCCTCTCCTGAAAGGAGAGGGACAGGGTGAGGTGTGGGACTTATTCGGAGAGTCCACACACCTCACCCCAGCCCTCTCCTTTCAGGAGAGGGAGCACCCGTGAGCCTCACGCCCGCATCCGGATGCCGTCAGGGGTCCTGTCTCTGCACGAGATCGACCCATTCGCGATTGTGTGAATCCAGTACCCCAAACAGGAGAGGGAGCACCGGTACGCTTCAGGCCCGCATCCGAATGCAGTCCGATGCCCCGCCTCCGCACGGGATCGTCCCATCCGCAGGTGTGTGATCCAGTCCCCTTTCAGGAGTGGGAGTCTGTCGTCCTCTGCGCCGACTTATGAAGGCTCGCGAAAGTGGCCTCAGGTAATGTGGATCGGGCCTACCCCTTCCAGCCCTTCAGGGCGGCGAACGGGCTGCTCGACGGGTCGGGCGGGGGCGGGTTGAGGATCGGCTCGACCTGGGCGACGGCGTCGGCGAGGGAGAAGGCCGAGCCCGTGGGCAGCTTGCCGCCGGCGGCATCCTTGTGGCCGCCGCCGCGGAACCGGCGGGCGCCCTCCAGGGCCGTCTCGTCGTTGGAGCGGAACGACATGTTGCCCGTGCGCTGGACGTTGAGGACGCGCTTGGCCTTGCCCGCGTCCATGATGAGGTCCGACACCCGCTGGAACGTCCCGGAATCAAGGCCGAACGACAGGTAGGTCCCGTCCGAGAGCGGCTGGAACAGGTCGGAGCGGGCGAGCACCCGGGCGATGCGCATGCGGGTGGTGAGGCGGGGGTCGTCGGTGCCGTCGCCGGCGAGGTAGCCGTCGACGATGCCCGTGCGCAGGGCGCCCACGCTCGCCTCGAGTTCGGCGGGCGAGGCCCCGGCGCGTAGGCGGCCAGCGAGGGCGACGAGGAGGTCGCTGACGAAACGGTCGTGCCAGGCATGGCCGATGGGCACGAGGTTGGAGACGTTGTCCCAGAACACCTCGTCGAGGGCGTGGCCGCCCGGGAAGGTCGGCCGGTCCTTGCGCCACAGGTCGACGGCGTCCACGGCCTCCACGAGGGCGAGGAGGTCGGCGTCGCCTTGCGTCGCATCCGGCGCATAGAGGGCACGGCGGTGATAGGCGAGCTTCGTGGCGCAGCGGCCCTCGTCGATGAGGACGACGATGGCCGGATCGTCGAGGTCGAACCGCATCACGCCGGGGTCGTCGGCCTCCGGCACCGGTTCGAGGGTCTGCTCGCGCAGGCGGTCGATGGAGGAGGCGTGGTGATCGAGGACGATGAGGCGGTGCCGCTCGGCCTCGGCCCGGCCCCGGTTCATCGCCGCGAAGTTGCGGATGAAGGTCACCGCCACGGGCTCGAGGCCGAGATCGGTGAGGATCAGGGTCTCGGGCTGGCGCGTCCGGCCGAGGCGCTTCAGCTCCCCCTCGACCACGGGACCGACGTCGCTGTAGCGCGGCACGTGGACGATGCGGGAGACGGGCACGAAGCGGCCGACGATGGTGGAGGCGCCGTAGCCGTCGAGGTCGTGATGGGTGATCTGGGTGACGGTCAAGACGGGGTCCTCGGCGAGCGGCGCACCGGGCTTATGACGGGTTTTCCCGCGGCCCGCGACTGGAACGTCGCGGATCGCGACCCGAACGGCTCAGGTGGTCTGCTTGCGGGCGAACACGGCGCCGGCGAACAGGACGGCCGCGCCCCCGGCGATGAGGCTGATCATGAGGAGGCGGCGGGGCTGCTGCGCGGATTCGGCCTTCACCGGCTGGACGATCATGCTGAAGAACTCGACCTGCCGGCTGGCGATGATGCGCGAGCGCTCGTAGGCGGACAGGACCTTGGCGAAGTACTTCTCCGCCTCCTCGCGGTCGCTCTCGAAGGCCTCGAACTTGGTCAGGGCATCGGCCAGGATGCGACGCTGCTCCGGGTCCTCGCTCGCCGACTGGCTCTCGATGCGGGCGATGGCGTCGTCGAGATCCTTGATCTGGGACTTGATGTCCACGATGCGGCGGGATTCGGGCCCGAGGTCGCGCTGGCCGAGGCTGAGCTGAACGGCGAGGTTGATCCGCGCCGTGCGCAGCTCGCCGATCACCTTGAGGTTGCCCTCGTTGGTCTTCTTGGCGTCGAGGACGCCCTCGCGGTTGCGCAGGCTCGCCAGGGCGAGGCGGATCTTCGTCATCCGCTCCTCGGCGAGCTTCAGCTCGCGGGCGCTCTCGGCCACGGCGTCCGCCCGGGCCCGGTCGCTGAGCGCATTCACCATGCGCTCGCTCTCCTTGAGGATCGCCTGGG
The DNA here is from genome assembly GCF_008039485.1 of Methylobacterium sp. WL69. Taxonomy (NCBI): domain Bacteria; kingdom Pseudomonadati; phylum Pseudomonadota; class Alphaproteobacteria; order Hyphomicrobiales; family Methylobacteriaceae; genus Methylobacterium; species Methylobacterium sp. WL69. The sequence continues at coordinate 3,713 of NZ_VRUZ01000102.1, forward strand.
TGAGGGCCAGGGATTCGGCCGGGTCGAAGGCGTTGACCGTCAGGCTGATGATGCCGGAGCCGCTCTCGATCTTCGTAGCGACGCGCTCGTTCCAGTAGTGCACGAAGCGCTCGATGGGCTTGTCGGCGTTGAAGCGCGACAGGTAGTCGATGCCGTCCCGGGCGAACATCTCGCGCACGGGCAGGTCCTTCTCCAGGACCTCGATCATCGGACGGCTGTGGATGTAGTTGATCGCCACCAGGCTGTCCTGGGCCACCATCTGGGAGACGACGCCCTTGCTGGTGCCGACCTGATCGGACGAGGCCTTCTCGGTGGAGCCCAGGGCCGGCCGCAGGGCGAAGCGGGCCTCGGTGACGTAGCGGTCGGAGGCGAGGAGTCCGTAGTAGATCACCCCGAGGAGCGTCGGCAGGGCGAAGCAGAGGGCGAACAGGATCGGGATGACGGGGTCGGACTTGTTGTGGCTCTGGTAGGACCGGATGCCCTTCTTGCGGTCGGCGAAGCGCGAGACGCGCGCGACCTGGCGCAGGGACTCGGCCACGGCGTGCGAGCGGTCGGCGGTGGTGACGGGCTGGCCCGTGGGGGTGCGGATCTCGACGCTCATGTCTCGACGCTCATTGGGCCTTCGCCGTCCGTTCCGTTCGGGGCGCCGCCCTCCGCCGCGCGCCGATGATCCCTAGTCCCCCGCCGAAACGGCGAAAGCATGTCCGAGGGCGCGCCGCGGCGGGCGGGACGGCCTCAGGCGTTGAGGCGGCGATAGACCTCGATGGCGTCGTTGACGTCCTCGTACAGGATGGCGCGCCCGTTGATGAGCACGATGCCCTGCTGGCACCAGGTCCGGATCGTCTCCATGCCGTGGGAGACCATGATCACGTTGGAATTGACGCGGCGGGCCGCGAAGGCCTCCTCGCAGCGCTTCTGGAAGCGCGCGTCGCCCACGGCCGTGACCTCGTCGATGAGGTAGCAGTCGAACGGGATCGCCATGCTCATCCCGAAGGCGAGGCGCGAGCCCATGCCGGAGGAGTAGGTCCGGATCGGCACGTCGAGGTAGCTGCCGAGCTCGGAGAAGTCCTCGACGAATTCGAGCACCTTCTTCGGGTCCTCGCCGTAGATGCGGGCCACGAAGATGATGTTGTCCCGGCCCGTCATCTGCGGGTGGAAGCCGCCGCCGAAGCCGAGCGGCCACGACACCCGCATGGTGCGGTTGACGCGCCCGCGCGACGGGGCCTCGGTCCCGGCGATGAGGCGCATCATGGTGGACTTGCCGGCGCCGTTGATCCCGAGGATGCCGTAGCTCACGTTGGGCTTGAGCGTGAACGACACGCGCTCGAGGATCGTCCGGCGGTGCCCGTCCGTCCGGTAGATCTTGGTGACGTTCTCGAAACGGATCACGGTCGGCTTGGCGCTCCGGGGGACTCGTGCCCGGGGAAGCCGGACGTGCGGATGATCGCCGACGAAAACGGCGAATCTGAGGGCCCTCGGTCTCGCTGCGCCCAGGCGCGGCCGGCCAAAAATCGTCACGTCGCGCCCCGAACCGTGGAATCGCGCCTTGCACCCCGCCGAGACGGCTTGTACAGCGTGCCACCCGCGCCATCGCGGCGACCCTGCAGGCCCCCGGTTCAACCACCCGGACGCCGTCGGTCGCGATGCGGGGGCTGGAGGGGTGGCCGAGTGGTTGAAGGCGCACGCCTGGAAAGTGTGTATACCGGAAACGGTATCGCGGGTTCGAATCCCGCTCCCTCCGCCACGCCTCAACCGCACCACACGATGAACCGGCCGGACGACATCCCGGCCCGGCGATCGGCGTAATCGCCATGCCGGCCTACCGCTTCACCGTCACCATCGACGATCACGCGCCGCACGAGCCGGTGTTCCGGCATCTGCGCGATGCCGATGCGGCCTTCGACGAGGCCGGGCGGCTCGCGCGGGAGATCTGGGCGGCGAGCGGCGACCGGCGGCTGATGCGGGCCGTCGTCGTCGTCACCGACGCGGAGGGGGACATCGTCCTCGAATTCCCCTTCACGGAAGCCATCACGGGGCCCTGACATGCGAACGGCGCCGGTGGCAGGAGCCGCCGACGCCGTCCGCAGTGAACGAAAAAAACTCAGTCGAGCTTCGAGGCTTCCGGGCAGGCGGCCCGGATGGTCTCCGGCAGGGCGGCGAAATCGATGTAGCCGGCTTCGCGCGCCATGGCGTCGAGGGCCGCCACGGCGTCGGCGGCGCTGCCGGTCCACAGGACGGCGCCGTTGGTCTTCTGCTTGATCTGGAAGATGCTCATGATGCGTTCGCCCAGGCTGCTGCGGGATGCTTGAGATGAGAACGCGCGTGGGCTGCCGCGGTTGCAGCCATGCCCGCACGCCTTCGTTTTTCCCGCCGCGTCGCCTAGGATCGCGGGCCGGAACGATGCGGGAACGCCTTGAAAAGGTCCGTGTCGGGCGTCACGGCTCCGGGCCTACATCACCGGCCCGGTGGGCGCAGGACGAGCGAATTCGAAGCCCCATGCGCGCGCGACAGTTTCTGCCGGTCCTCTTCCCCGTCCTGTTCGCGATTGCGGGCGCCGCGCAGGCCGCCGAGACCGCCGCCGTCCCCGACGCGGCGGCCCTGGCCCCCGCCGTCACGGTGGTGCCGGCCGAGGCGCGCGAGGTGGTCGAGCGGGCCGTGGTCACCGGCACCCTGGTGCCCCGCGACGAGATCCTGGTGGCGCCCGAGATCGAGGGCACCCGCATCACCGAACTCCTGGTGGAGGAGGGCGCACGGGTGGAGAAGGGCCAGCCCCTGGCCCGCCTGTCCCTGGAGATGATCGTCACGCAGGAGGCCGCCAACGCCGCCGCCCTGGCCCGGGCCGACGCCGCCATCGTCCAGGCCCGCAGCCAGATCATCCAGGCGGAGGCGGCGCAGACCGAGGCCAACCTGGCCCTCGAGCGCGCCCGCAGCCTGGTGAAGACCGGCAACGCCACGGCCGCCGTCCTGGAGCAGCGCGTCTCGGCCGCGCAGGGCGGGGAGGGGCGTGTCGCCGCCGCCCGCGGCGGACTCCAGCTCGCCGAGGCCGACCGGGCCACCGCCCGCGCGCAGGGCTCCGAGATCGCCCTGCGGCGCGCCCGCACGGACATCCGCGCGCCGGAGGGCGGCATCGTCAGCCGGCGCACCGCCCGGGTCGGCGCCACGGCGAGTGCCGTCGGGGAGCCGATGTTCCGCCTCATCGCCCGCGGCGAGATCGAGCTCGAGGGCGAGATCCCGGAAGTCTCGATGCCGCGCCTGAAGCTCGGCGATCCCGTGACCCTCGAGGGCGAGGAGGGCCGGACCCTCACCGGGCGCGTCCGCCGCATCGACCCGGAGGTCGACCGGATGACGCGCCTCGGCCGCGTCCGCATCGCGCTTTCGCCCGACCCGTCCCTCCGCATCGGCGCCTTCGCCCGCGGCAAGGTCGAGGTCGCGCGCCGGCGCGGCATCGGCGTGCCGCTCTCGGCGGTGCTCTACGCCACGGACGGGGCCGCGTCGGTGTTCGTGGTGAAGGACGACCGGGTCGAGGCCCGCCGGATCGTGCCGGGACTCGCCGCCGACGGCATCATGGAGGTCCGCTCGGGCATCCGGGCCGGCGAGGCCGTGGTGGCGCGCGCCAGCTCGTTCCTGCGCGACGGCGACCGGGTGCGGGCGGTCCGGCCGGCGACGGCCGCCGCCGACGCCGCGCCCCGCTCAGAACCGCCGCGCTGAGATCGGACCCGACGCCATGCGCCTCAACGTCTCCGCCTGGGCCATCCGCAAGCCGATCCCGTCCATCGTGCTGTTCCTGGTGCTGGTGGTGCTGGGCCTCGTCAGCTTCCGCGCCCTGCCGATCACCCGATTCCCCAACATCGACATCCCCATCGTCGCCGTCACGGTGACGCAGGCCGGCTCCGCCCCGTCCGAACTGCAGACGCAGGTGACGAAGGTGATCGAGGACGCCGTGGCCGGGGTGAAGGGCGTCAAGCACACCATCTCGGCCATCACCGAGGGCATCTCCACCACCACCATCGAGTTCCGCCTGGAGACCAACACCGACCGGGCGGTCAACGACGTCAAGGACGCCATCTCGAAGGTGCGGGTGAACCTGCCGCGCACCATCGACGAGCCGATCATCAACCGCGTCGAGATCGCCGGCCTGCCGATCATGATCTACGGCGCCGCCGCCCCGGCGATGACGCCCGAGGACCTGTCCTGGCTCATCGACGACGTCATCGCCCGCCAGATCCAGGGGGTGAAGGGGGTGGGCGGCGTCGAGCGCCTCGGCGGCGTCGCCCGCGAGATCCGCGTCACCCTGAAGCCCGACCGCCTGCTGGCGCTCGGCATCACGGCGGCGGACGTGAACCGGCAGCTGCGCCTGACCTCCGCCGACATGGCCGGCGGGCGCGGCGAACTCGGCGGCCAGGAGCAGTCGATCCGCACGCTGGCGGGGGCCGCGAGCCTCGACACCCTGGCGCAGACCTCCATCATCGTGCCGGGCAACCGCAAGGTCCGCCTCGACGAGCTCGCGACCCTGGTCGACGGTTCGGAGGAGCCGCGCACCTTCGCGCGCTTCAACGGCGAGCCCGTGGTCGCCTTCGCCATCTCGCGGGCCACGGGGGCGAGCGACGCCGAGGTCGCCACCGCCGTGGCGAGGAAGATCGACGAGTTGCGGGGCAAGCATCCGGGCGTGCGCTTCGACCTCATCGACACCTCCGTCACCAACACCGTCGGCAACTACCACTCGGCCATGCTCAGCCTCGTCGAGGGCGCGGCGCTCGCCGTCATCGTGGTGTTCCTGTTCCTGCGGGACTGGCGCGCGACCCTCATCGCCTCCATCGCCCTGCCCCTGTCGGTGCTGCCGACGTTCTGGATCATGAACACCCTGGGCTTCTCGCTCAACGCCGTCAGCCTGCTCGCCATCACGTTGGTCACCGGCATCCTCGTCGACGACGCCATCGTGGAGATCGAGAACATCGTCCGGCACATGCGCATGGGCAAATCGCCCTACCGCGCGGCCCTGGAGGCGGCCGACGAGATCGGGCTGGCCGTCATCGCCATCACGGCGACCATCATGGCGATCTTCGCCCCCGTGTCGTTCATGAGCGGCATCGCCGGGCAGTACTTCAAGCAGTTCGGCCTCACCATCGCGGCCGCCGTGTTCATGTCGCTGCTGGTGGCCCGCCTGATCACGCCGCTCCTCGCCGCCTACTTCCTGCGGGACCACGGTCCCGAGGACGAGCGCGAGGGCCCGGTCATGCGGGCCTATACCCGCGTGGTGGCGTGGTCGGTGCGCCACAAGTTCATCACCCTCGTGGTCGGGCTGGCGTGCTTTGCCGCCTCGATCCTGTCGACGCGCCTCCTGCCGGCGGGCTTCCTCCCGGCCGAGGACGCGGCCCGCACCATCTTCGTCGTCGAGCTCCCCCCGGGGGCGCGCCTTGCCGACACCACCCGGGTCAGCGACGGCCTCGTCGACCGCATCCGGACCCTGCCGGAGGTGCGCAGCGTCTTCGTCGACGGGGGACGACAGTTGCCGGGCAAGAAGGAGGTCCGGCTCGCCACCTTCACCATCAACCTGACGCCGAAGAACGCGCGGGCTCGCACCCAGAAGGAGATGGACGTCGCCATCGGCGCCCTCCTGCGCCAGGAGCCCGACATCCGCTCCTGGGCCCTGCGCGAGAGCGGCCAGCGCGACCTCACCCTCATCATCTCGGGGCCGGACAAGGCCGTGGTGGCCGAGGTCGCCGCCCGGCTCCAGCGCGAGGCGGCGACGGTGCCCCACCTCGTCAACGTGCTCTCCACCGCCCCCCTCGACCGCACGGAGATCCGCATCCGCCCGAAAGCCGGGGTCGCGGCCGATCTCGGCGTGTCGACGGACCTCATCGCCGAGACCGTGCGGGTCGGCACCATCGGGGACATCGGCGCCAACCTCGCCAAGTTCAACGCCGTCGACCGGCAGGTGCCGATCCGCGTGATGCTGCCCGAGCGCCTGCGCGGCGACCTCTCGCAGCTGGAGACCCTGAAGGTGCCGGTGAAGGGCGGCGCCTCCGTGCCGCTCTCGACGGTGGCCGACCTCAGCCTCGGGCGCGGCCCCACCGCCATCGACCGCTACGACCGCGCCGTCCGCGTGGCGCTGGAAGCCAACATGGAGGGCTCGGACGCCCTCGGCTCCCTCATCGCCGCCGTCCTCGACCTGCCGGCGGCCAAGGACCTGCCGCCGGGCGTCGTCATCCGCCAGACCGGCGACGCCGAGGTCATGGGCGAGGTGTTCGAGGGCTTCGCGCTGGCCATGGGCGCCGGCCTGATGATGGTGTTCGGCGTCCTGGTGCTGCTGTTCGGCAACTTCCTCCAGCCGCTGACCATCCTGTTCTCCCTGCCGCTCTCCATCGGCGGAGCGATCCTCGGCCTGCTGATCTTCAACAAGCCCATCTCCATGCCGGTGGTCATCGGTATCCTCATGCTCATGGGCGTGGTGACGAAGAACGCCATCATGCTGGTGGACTTCGCCCTCGAGGAGATGGCCAAGGGCGTCGACCGGGCCACCGCCATCATCGACGCAGGCCGCAAACGCGCGCGGCCCATCGTGATGACCACCATCGCCATGGCGGCGGGGATGGTGCCCTCGGCCATGGCGCTCGGCATCGGCGGCGAGTTCCGCGCCCCCATGGCCATCGCGGTCATCGGCGGCCTCATCGTCTCGACGGGCCTGTCCCTGATCTTCGTGCCGGCGATCTTCGTCCTCGTCGACGACCTCTCGCGCCTGTTCGTGCGCCTGTTCGCCCGTTTCATCGGCCGCAAGGACGAGCCGGAGGACGGCCCCTTCGCCCTGCCGGCCGCGTCGGCCAACGACCGCAAGGGGTTCTCGCCGCGCATCGCGGCGGAGTGATCGTTTTTCGGTTCGCGGGGGGCTTCGGCGAGGGGATCCACCGATCCGCCGAGGCATTATCGCCGGGAGTGAGGGCGTGGGGCGCGGCGGGCGTCCTGTCCTTCCACAAGCAGCGTGATGGCAAATGAATGCTGGCGCTTGCGTAAACCTTTGGCTCGTTGTGCTCAGCGCATCCCCCTCTCCCCGCCTGCGGGGAGAGGGCCGCAGGCACCCCGTCGTGCCTGCGGCGAGCGGAGGCGAAGCCGCAGCGACGGTGAGGGGGCGCGTCCGGAAGAGGCTCGTCCGGACGCACCCCCTCACCTTCGGCTGCCGCCTCGACGCGCTCCCCGACAGGGGGGAGACGCGTCCCTCTCCCCGCAAGCGGGGCGAGGGGATGCGCACCGGGGCACCGGCTTCTTCGACAACGCCATTCGGCGACGGCTTCAGACCGCAGGCCTCATGGGCGATCATTCTGCCTGGAAAAGGCGGGAGCCAGCGTTGCCCGTAGAATGTGTGAAGGTCGCAGCACCCGCGGGGAGGGGGAAGAACCCTAAAACGAAAACGGCCCGAACCAGAGGTCCGGGCCGCAAAACCAAATCGTAGAAGACCCCGAAAAAGCTCAGGCGCGCTCGGCGAGGCGGCTGGCGGCGAAGCAGAGGCCGCCGGCGATGATGAACAGCACCACGAAGGTCTTCACGGTGGAGTAGAACAGGGCCGGCTCGATGCCCGTATCCGTGTAGAGCAGCAGGCCGATGGCGGCGATGGGCAGGAGCAGGAGAGCCAGGATCGGGGTCAGCGGGTTCATGGGGACACTCAGCCTCAACGCGGACCCGGTGCACCGGCCCGTCGGATCATGATGACGTCCACCCCCTTAGCACTCCGGGGTGCGCGGAGCCAAGGGCGGCGTCAGGCCGGAATCCGAACGGTGGCGCGCAGGCCCCCCAGGGGCGAATCGTGCAGGCTGACGTCGCCGCCATGCGCCCGGGCGATGTCGCGGGCGATGGAGAGGCCGAGGCCGGAGCCGCCGGCATCCTGGCGCGCGTCGTCGAGGCGCACGAACGGCTTGAACACCTCCTCGCGCTGGTCGATCGGGATGCCCGGTCCGTCGTCGTCGATGGAGACGAGGAAGGCCCGGACCTCGCGCCGCCCCACCACCGCGACGGTGTCGCCGTAGCGCGCGGCGTTGGCCGCGAGGTTGAACAGGCAGCGGCGGATGGCGTCGGGCCGCAGGGTGACCTCGGCCTCGCCCTCGATCTCGACGGCCTCCACGTGGGCGCCGAGGCGCTCCACGTCCGTGCGCAGGTCCTCCAGCAGGGCGCGCATGTCGGTGGGCACCGCCGCCTCGCCGGAATCGCCCCGCGCGAAGGCGAGGTAGGCTTCCAGCATCCGGCTCATCTCGTCGACGTCGCGCTGGAGGTCCTCGACGTCGGCCGTCTGGTCGATGAGCGCCAGGGTGAGCTTGAACCGGGTGATGATGGTGCGCAGGTCGTGGCTCACGCCGTTGAGCATGGTCGTGCGCTGCTCCATGGCCCGCTCGATGCGGCGCTTCATCTCGATGAAGGCGTGGCCGGCCTGGCGGACCTCGCGGGCGCCGCGCGGACGGAACTCGATCTCGCGGCCCTTGCCGAAACTCTCGGCCACGGCGGCGAGGCGCAGGATCGGCTTGATCTGGTTGCGCAGGAACAGGATCGCGACGCCGAGCAGCACCAGGGACGAGCCGCTCATCCACAGGAGGAAGATGTGCGAGTTCGAGGCGTAGGCCATGCTGCGCCGCGCCGTGACCCGCAGGACCCCGTCGGGAATCGCCACACGGATCTCGATGAGGCTGGAGCGGCCCACCGTGTCGATCCAGTACGGCCGGCGGATCTGGCGCTTGATCTCGTCGGACAGGACCTCGTCGAGGATCGAGAAGAACGGCCGCGGGCCGGCGACGGGCAGCGTCGCGCCCTTCAGGATGTCGAGGTCGAGGTTGAGGCGCGTCCCGGCGATGCGGGTCAGGGTCTCGGCGTCCTTGTCCTGGGGGTAGCTCTCGTAGACGTCGATGAGGGCGGCGACATCCGCCGTCACCGCCGCCGACAGGCGCCGGGTCACGAGTTGCCAGTGCCGCTCCATGAAGGTGTAGGCGATCACCGATTGCAGCAGCACCACGGGGGCGATGATGATGATGAGCGAGCGCGCGTAGAGGCCCTTGGGCAGCACGTCGCCGATGGCGCGGCTGAGGAGCCGCCACAGGCGGCGCGGCGGCGGCATCCGGGCGAGGGCCGCGAGCAGGCGGTTCAGCGGGCGCGCCTGCGGCATGGGCGATCAGTCGACGGCGAGGCGGTAGCCGACGCCCCGCACGGTCTGCAGGAACAGGGGGTTGGCCGGATCGACCTCGGTCTTGCGGCGCAGGCGGTTGATCTGCACGTCGATGCTGCGCTCGGCCGCCAGCCCGCCGGCGCCCGCCAGGGCCTCGCGCTCGACATTGGCGCCAGCGGCCTGCGCCAGGACGGTGAGAATCTCGCGCTCGCGCTCGGTGATGCGGATGGTCTCGTCCTCGCGGCGCAGTTCGCCCCGGTCGATGCGGTAGGAGAACGGGCCGAAGGTCACGGTCTCGAGGCCGGGCTCGCGGGCCGGGGACCCTTCCGCGCGCCGCTTGATGATGTTGTTGAGGCGCAGGATCAGTTCGCGCGGCTCGAAGGGCTTCGGCAGGTAGTCGTCGGCGCCGATCTCGAGGCCCATGACCCGGTCGTTGGGGTTGGAGCGGGCGGTGAGCATCAGGATCGGCACCCGCGAGGTCTCGCGGACCTGGCGGGCGTAGTCGAACCCGCTCTCGCCGGGCATCATCACGTCGAGCACCAGGGCGTCGAACACGAAGCACTGCGCCTTGGTGCGCGCTTCGGCGACGTTGGCGGCGGCGGTGACCCGAAACCCCTGCTCGTAGAGGAAGCGGCTGAGGAGCTCGCGCACCCGCCGGTCATCGTCGACCACGAGGACGTGGGGCGCGTGGTCGGGCAGCTCGACGCTGGCCTTCAGGCCGGGCAGGGACATCAGGCGGCGCTCCGGGCTCGGCGGGCCATGAGGCGGCGCACGGTGGCGCGCTCCTCGGGCTCGATCATGGCGAGCAGGAAGTTCTGGGCCGAGACGGTCCCGCCCTCCGAACCC
>NZ_VRUZ01000103.1:0-13495 GCF_008039485.1 Methylobacterium sp. WL69
CCGTCGTCCCATGCCCTCCCCCCCGATCCGCGGCCGGCCCGGCGCCGACGCGTCCGTCGAGCCGGCCCCGGAACGCCGCTCCGGTCAAGGGTTTCGGGAGCTGCGATGTCCCGCGGCTCGGGGGCCACGGCAATCCGCCCGCCCGGCCCCGCGGTCGGCGTTGCGGGATTTTCGCTGCGGACTCTTCTCAGTGCTGCAGGATCTTCGAGAGGAAGTTCTGGGCGCGCTCCGAACGGGCGTTGCCGAAGAAATCGTCCTTGGTGGCGTCCTCGACGATCTCGCCCTTGTCCATGAAGATCACCCGGTTGGCGACTTTCCGGGCAAATCCCATCTCGTGGGTCACGCACATCATGGTCATGCCCTCGCGGGCGAGCTGGACCATGACGTCGAGGACTTCGCCGACCATCTCGGGATCGAGGGCCGAGGTCGGTTCGTCGAACAGCATCACGATGGGGTTCATGGCCAGCGCCCGGGCGATGGCGACGCGCTGCTGCTGGCCGCCGGAGAGCTGGCCGGGGAACTTCTTGGCATGGGCGGACAGGCCGACGCGGTCCAGCAGCGTCATGCCGCTGTCGAGGGCGGCCCCGCGGTCGCGCCCCAACACCATGACCTGGGCCAGGGTGAGGTTCTCGGCGATGGAGAGGTGCGGGAACAGCTCGAAATGCTGGAACACCATCCCGACCCGGGCGCGGAGTTTCGGCAGGTTGGTGCGCTTGTCGCGCACGGGCGTGCCGTCCACCACCACCTGACCCTCCTGGAACGGCTCCAGGGCGTTGACGCACTTGATGAGGGTCGACTTGCCCGAGCCCGACGGCCCGCAGACGACGACGACCTCGCCCTTGTTCACGGCGGTGGTGCAATCGGTCAGCACTTTGAAGTCGCCGTACCATTTGCTGACGTTGGTCATGGTGATCATCGGGCCGTTGGTCACGGACGGGGCCGACGCGGTGTTCAGGGGGGCGCGCATGGGGCGATCCTCGATGGAAGACGTGAAGGGACGGGCGGTCAGCGGATGATGGCGATCTTCTTCTGCAACTGACGCACCGCCAGCGAAGCCGCGAAGCACACCGCGAAGTAGACGACCGCCGCGAAGAGATACATTTCCACGAGACGTCCATCGCGCTGGGCGATCTTCGAGGCCGCGCCCAGGAAGTCGGTGATCGAGAGCACGTAGACGAGCGACGTATCCTGGAACAGGACGATGGTCTGGGTGAGCAGGATCGGGGTCATGTTGCGGAAGACCTGCGGCAGGATCACCGTCCGCATGGAGGTCCAGTAGGTCATGCCGAGGGCCGAGGCGGCCGCCGCCTGCCCCTTGGGGATCGACTGGATGCCCGCGCGCATGATCTCGGAGAAGTAGGCCGCCTCGAACAGGGTGAAGGTCACGAGCGACGAGGTGAAGGCGCCCACCGTCATCGGGCGGTCGGCGCCCGTCACCCATTGGCCGAGATACGGCACCAGGAAGTAGAACCAGAAGATCACCAGCACGAGGGGCAGGGACCGGAACAGGTTGACGTAGCCCTTGGCCACCAGGGGGATCACCGGGAGCCCCGAGAGCCGCATCATCGCGATGAAGGTGCCGAGCACGATGCCGCCGACGGCCGCGAGGGCCGTCAGGGTCAGGGTGAAGCGCATGCCCTCGAAGAACAGGTACGGCAGGGAACTGGTGATGACGGAGAAATCGAAATTGGCGAGCATGGGAGGCTACCTCTGATGGGGCGAAGGCGAGGATGGCACCCTCAGCGGCTGCCCGGGATGGCGACCCGGCGCTCGATCCAGGACGAGATGAAGATCACGCCGACGTTGATGAGGACGTAGAGGATCGTGGCGGCGGTGAAGGCCTCGAACACCTGGAAGGAGAATTCCTGCATGGCACGGGCGCGGGCCGTGAGTTCGAGCAGGCCGATGGTCAGGGCCACGGAGGTGTTCTTGAGGTTGTTCAGGAACTCGGAGGTCAGGGGCGGCAGGATGATGCGGTAGGCGTTGGGCAGGAGCACGTGGCGGTAGGTCTGCCCCACGGTGAGGCCCAGAGCCGTGCCGGCCATCTTCTGGCCCCGGGGCAGGGACTGGATTCCGGCGCGGACCTGCTCGGCCACGCGGGAGGCCGTGAAGAAGCCGAGGCACAGGACGGCGGTGTAGAACGGCGCGTTGGGCAGCTGCTTGAGCCAGGACCCCCACTCTTCCGGCAGCACCTCGGGCAGGACGAAGTACCAGAGGAACATCTGCACCAGGAGCGGGATGTTGCGGAACAGCTCGACGTAGGCCGTGCCCACGGCGTTGGCGGTCCGGCTCGGCAGGGTCCGCATCACGCCGATGAGGGAGCCGAGGAGGAACGCGATGACCCAGGAGCACAGGGCCGTGACGATCGTCCAGGCCAGCCCCGACAGCAGCATGTCCGCGTAGGTGCCGGTCCCCTCCGGCGACGCCTCGAAGAAGATGCCCCAGTTCCAGTTGTAGTTCATCGCATCGTCTTCCTTGTGGGCGGGGCGGCGTCGGCCCCCTCGGTCGCGTCGATTGGGATGCCGGGTGGCCCCGCCCGCCCGGTCGCCCGGTGGCGCGGGACGCCGGGCGTCGTGCGGGGGACGCGCAGGACGCGGGCAGGCCAGTCCGGAGGGACGGGGATGGCGGTGGGAGACGGCTCGGCGCGGCCCGGGCATGCCCGGACGGACCCGCCTAGCATCAAACGGACCAAAGCGTGGCCGCCCCCGGCGCCCGCTTGGCTCGCGCACCCGGCGCTTGCTTGGCTGCTGTCCCGCATTCCGTCCGCGTCGATCCCCGTCGGGTGCCGCATGGCTGCGTTGCCCCTGGTGCAACCTCGCTGACTTCCGCGGGGGCGACAAGGGTTCGTGCGACGCGTGAGGGCCTGCCGGTTGTGGACGGCGGCCCGATGTCGCTTCGCGACGCGGGCGGCGGACGATCCTCGGCCCGGGGTGAGCCGGCCGGGGCCCGACGGTGGCCGGCACCTGGGCGTCCCAAGCATTCGGCGGACAAGAATTGCAAAAGACAGTTTTCGCGCGGGCGGAGAAAAATTACGTCTCGATGAAACCTGAATAAGCCCCGGATCGTAATTGAAAGAAGTGTCGAAGATTCACCGAAGGAGAAGGATCGTCCGATGCGCCCCGCTGCCTCGCCCCTCGCTCTGCTGTCCCTCGCCGTTTCGTCCCTCGCCGTCCTGGACCCGGTTTCCGTTGCCGCGCAGGACGGCGCCCGGACGCGTCCCGCACCCGCCTCCCGACCGGTCGATCCGACGAGCGACGAGACGGCGGCCGAGACCCGGCGCCTGATCCGGTTGGGGCAGGCCCGGCAGCAGGCGGTGGACGCCCGCAACACCCGGATCTGGAAACGGTGGGACTACGCCGTCTGCATCAGCTGCGGACCGATGCCGAAGCTGCTCCGGATCGTCTACACGACGCCCGCGCGGGTTCTCGCCGGATTCCTGGCGGCCGACGACGACGCGGCCCGCGGGTCCCGGCCCATCTGACGGCCCACCGGGCTCGTGCCCGCCCGTCAGGCCAGTGCGCGCGCCGCGAAGGCGCTCGCCAGCATGCCGGACACGTAGAGGGGCACGCCGAAGCCGCTGTACCACAGCGCCCGCTCCGTCGGGCTGGCCAGGAAGCGGCGCATCATCGCGGCCTGCCCGATGAGGAGCGCCGCGACGATGCCAGCCTCGAGCGGGCGGCCCCAGGCCAGGAGGAGGCCGATCACCGCCCCCTGCGGCACGGCCATGACCCAGCACGCCACCCGCGCGGCGCGCGCCGGCCCGAGGCTCGCCGGCAGGGAGCGGATGCCCATCTGGCGGTCGCCGGCCACGGACTTGAAGTCGTTGAGGGTCATGATGCCGTGGGCGCCGGCGCTGTAGAGGGCGGCCAGGATCAGGGATGTCGCCGGCGGCAGGGCGCCGTCCAGCATCGCCGCCGCCCCCGTCACCCAGGCCAGGCCCTCGTAGCACAGGCCGCAGGCGGCGTTGCCCCACCAGCCGTTCCGCTTCAGCCGCAGGGGCGGCGCGCTGTAGGCCCAGGCCAGGGCGAGGCCGAGGACGGCCGCGAGGAAGACCCAGAGTCCGAGGCTCGCGGCCACGGCCAGCGACAGGCCGGTCCAGGCCACGGCGATGGCGAGGCCCCATCGGCCGGGGATGCGGCCCGAGGGAATCGGCCGGTGCGGCTCGTTGATGGCGTCGACCTCCCGGTCGAACCAGTCGTTGACCGCCTGGCTCGTGGCGCAGACCAGGGGGCCGGCGAGCAGGATGCCCGTGAGGGCGACACCCCAATGGCCCGCGAGCGGCACGCCCGAGGCGACGACGCCGCACCCGAAGGCCCACATGGGCGGAAACCACGTCACCGGCTTGAGCAGCTCCAGCACCGCCGCCGGTGCCGGGGTGCCGGGATGGAGCCGCGTCCCGTTCATGCGTCCCTCGCCTTCGTGCCCCGCCTTCGCGCCGCACCCGAGGCTACCGGAAGGTTTTGGCATTTGGTAGGGCGGTGAAGCCGGTGGCCGCGCCCCCGTTTCGGGCCGCCGCGGGGCCGCGGTCCAGCTCCCGGCGCGCCCGGAGCCCGGGCGGCGCTCCCCGACCGATGCCCCCCGTGGCGGAACCGCGCCATGACCGTCCCACGCGTCCCCACCCGAACGGCTCGCCATGCTCACCGTCCTGCTCCTCCTCGCGTTCCTGGTCGTCCTCGTCGTCATGATCGTGCGGCGGCGCCATCTCGGCCGCCTCGCCTCCCTGGCGACCCTGCTGGCGGCGATGCTCGGCCTCATCGTGATGCAGGATAGCGGTCTCCTGCCGGGGCCCGCCTCGGCCCCGTTCACCCGGCGCTGACGTCTCCGCCCCGCCACGGCGGCCCCCGCGCGATCGGGCCGATCGGTTGGGACCGTTCGCACGACTCGTGCGTTCACAGCACGGTGAAGGGTCGGGGGCGTCGGCCGGGTGCGGCCGGGACCCGGCGGAGGATTTGCGTTCAGGGCGGCACAGGCGTGCGGGGCGCCGGCATCGGGCCGGGGCTCCTCCCCGCGCGCCGGCCCGGAACGCGGGTACGGACCCCCGGGCCTCGACGGGCACGGGACATGCGGGGCGACGGGCGCGGATCGGCCCGCGCGGTCGATCCCGCGCGAAGGCATTCAGGGGAGCGTATGATGGTGAAGATCTTGCTGGTGGAAGACCACGAGGAAATCTGGGACTTCCTGTCCCGCCGGCTGAAGCGGCGCGGCTACGAGGTCATCCTCGCCCATGACGGCGAGGCCGGCGTGCAGCAGGCCCGCACCGCCCGTCCCGACGTGATCCTCCTCGACATGAACCTGCCGATCCTCGACGGCTGGTCCGCCGCCCGCGTGCTGAAATCGGGCAGCGACACCCAGGGCATCCCGATCATCGCGCTGACCGCGCATGCCATGTCGGGCGACCGCGACAAGGCGATCCAGGCGGGGTGCAACGACTACCACCCCAAGCCCGTCGATTTCTCGAAGCTGCTGACCCAGATCAACGCCGCCGTCGGTTCGCCGGCGCCCGCGGCTTAAGGGCAAGCGCCCGCGGCATGAAAGCCTTCGCCCGCGACTCCATCCACCGGCGCGCCTTCCCGACACTTCCGTCGCTCTCCCCCTGACGAGACCGTAGCGTACCCATGAGCGACGATCCCATCACCGCCCGCCTGCTCCGGCAGGCGATGCCGGTCTTCACGACCCTGGCGTCCTGCCTCCTCGTCATCACCATCGCGGCGGCGCTCTATCTCGGGCGCGACATCTTCGTGCCGGTGACCCTCGCCATCCTGCTCAGCTTCGTCCTGGTTCCGGCCGTGCGCCTCCTGAGGCGCATCCGCGTGCCCCGCGCCCTGGCGGTGATGCTCGTGGTGATCGCCGCCTTCGGGGCGCTGCTCGGCATCGCCCTGCTCATCGCCAACGAGGCGGCGCAACTCGCTGCCGACCTGCCGCGCTATCAGCTCACCATGCGCGACAAGATCGCCTCCCTGAAGGAGGCGACCGCCGGGAGCGGCACCCTCACGCGGGTGATCGACATGGCGCAGGACATCGGGGCGCAGCTTCAGCCGGAGGCGAAGGACGCCGTCGCGGAGGCCGCGAAAGCCGGCAGCCTCGACCGTCCGCTCCACGTGCAGATCGCGGCGGCCAAGGTCGGATTGCTCGGGACCCTGGGCGCCTTCGCGGCCCCCATCCTCCACCCGCTCGCCACCACCGGCCTGATCCTGATCTTCACGATCTTCATCCTCCTGCAGCGCGAGGACCTGCGCAACCGCGCCATCCGGCTCGCCGGCTCGGGCGACCTGCGCCGGACCACGGCGGCCATCGACGACGCGGTGAGCCGCCTCAGCCGGTTCTTCCTGGCGCAGCTCTGCCTCAACATCGCGTTCGGATTCGTCATCGGCCTCGGCCTGTGGTGGATCGGGGTGCCGAATCCGATCCTGTTCGGCGTGCTCGCCGCCATCATGCGCTTCGTGCCCTACGTTGGGGCCGCCATCAGCGCCCTGCTGCCCCTCGTGGTGGCGGCGGCGGTGGACCCGGGCTGGACCATGGTCATCGCCACGGCGGCCCTGTTCCTCGTGGTCGAGCCCATCGCCGGCCACGTCATCGAGCCCCTGCTCTACGGCCATTCCACCGGGCTCTCGCCCATCGCGGTGATCCTGGCCGCCACCCTCTGGGCCTTCCTGTGGGGCCCCATCGGCCTCGTGCTGGCCACCCCCATCACCGTCTGCCTCGTGGTGCTCGGGCGGCACATCGAGCGCCTGTGGTTCCTCGACGTGATCCTGGGCGACCAGCCGGCCCTGTCGCCGCCGGAGATCTTCTACCAGCGCATGCTGGCGGGCGATCCGGCCGAGGCCATCGACCAGGGCGAGCTGTTCCTCAAGGCCCGGGCCCTGGTGACCTACTACGACGAGGTGGTCCTCGCCGGCCTGCTGATGGCGCAGGAGGACCTGGCGCGCGGCGCCCTCGATCGCGCGCGCCAGGGCGAGGTCGGCACGTCCCTGCGCACCGTCGTCACCCGTCTCGGCACCCGGCCCGTGCGCCGGGCGAAAAGCGGACGGGCGAAGACCGGCAACAGCGAGACCTCGGCGGCAGTGGCCGCCGTCGGTCCCGACCGGCAGGTCGCCGCCATCGTCCGCACCCAAGCCGACCTCGCCCCGGGCTGGCGCGGCCCGCGCCCGGTCCTGTGCGTGTCGAGCCGCGGACCGTTCGACGAGGCGGCCACCCTGATGCTGAGCCAGATCCTCGGCCAGCACGGGCTCGCGGCCCAGGTCATGTCCATGGCCGCGCTCCGCCAGGGCGAGCGGCCCGAGGTGGTGGAGGGCATCGCCATGGTGTGCTTCTCCTACCTCGAGCCGGTCAGCCTGTCGCAGATCCGCCTCAACGTCCGCCAGGCGCGCCAGGCGATTCCGGGCGTGCGGGTCCTGGTCGGGTTCTGGCGCGAGCGCGATCCGGCCACCCTCGAACGGCTGCGCCGGACGATCTCGGCCGACGTGCTGGTGACGTCCCTGAACGGGGCGCTGGACGCGGCCCTGCGCTTCTCCGAGCGCCGTCCCGACGCCGTGGAGGCCCCTGCCCCGGCGATTCCGCGCCTCGCTGGCCCCGCCGTGCCGGCCTGAGCCGCGCGAGGGGGCGCGTTCTCGCGGCTGCGCGCGTGAGCGCGTAACCCTCTCCCCTCTGCGGGCTACCGGAATCACGCATCCGCCCGGTGGCTCATATCAAGAGCCACAATGAGCCGGCATCGAGCACGACAGGCCCCCTCTCCCGGAAGGAGAGGGGACCCGAGCATCCCGCGAGATGTGTGAATGCCGTATCCTCTGCGGGAGAGGGTGCCTGCGGAGCAGGCGGGAGAGGGGCAGCGCGACTTTCCAGGATAAGGCAGTGCTCCCCCTCATCCGACCCGCTTCGCGGGCCACCTTCTCCCGCAGGGGGGAGAAGGATTTTTCGCCGCGGCGCCAGCGCCCAGACACCGAAATGTCTTGACAATATTCCTATTCCGTGGTTGTCTCCGCTCACTCGCCTCCCGCACGGGAGGCCCCCCGGCGGACCGGGTCGGGGGGCTCGGGGGGAGGAGACGGTGCCCCGCGTCGATGGCCCGGTCGCCATCGCCCCAGGCCGCGCCGGCGACGCAAGGTGCCCTGGACGGGGAGGCCGTGCTGAGGCTGGCTCCGGGACCCTGGGGCGCACCGAGAGAACGGACGGTCCGCCCACTACGAGGCGGGCTCGGGGCTTCGTGCCCTGATTAGTCGGCTGCCGCACCGGCGTTCCCGCGAGGGGCGTCGCGTCGAGCGGAGGTGGGCCGCCACTAGCCGAGTCGCCGACGCCGTGAAGACATCGTGACGAAAAACGGATCGGCCCCGAAACGGGCCGGGCCGGGGGACGCCGGGAGACCGGCAAAACTCAAAAAAACGTGGTCTCGCGGCGTCCCGCGTCTCCCGTTTCCCGGCCATCCCCCGCGCCACCGGCGGCGGGGCCGCAGCCGTGCGCGCCCTCAAAACCGGCCCCTCCCTTGCCGATCCTCCGCCGGGCAGGCTTTCGAGGCACACGGACACGGCAGGGGCCGACCCGGCCGCCCGGCCCTCATCCCCCGGGTGCCACCAGGGACCGCAGCGATTCCGACAGGTCGTTCAGGCTGAGGCGGCCCTTCTGCAGCACCCGGTCGGCCTGGCCCGCGAGGCGGCGGCGGTCCTCGGCGGTCACGTCCTTGGCGGTGAGCACCACCACGGGGATGTCGCGCCATTCGGGCTTGGCGCGCAGGGCCCGCAGGAAGCCGAAGCCGTCCATCTCCGGCATCATCAGGTCGAGGAGGATGAGGCAGGGTTTCTTGGCCGCCGTCGCCTCGAGGCCGGCGATGCCGTTCTCGGCGGAGGCGACCCGCCAGCCCTCGCGGATCAGCATTGCCGACATGCGCTCGCGGGCATCCGGGTCGTCGTCGATGATGAGCACCGGCCCCTCGGCCTCCGACGGCTTGAACCGCTCCATGGCGGTCTTCAGCTGGCCCCACTCGATGGGCTTCTGCAGGTAGTCCGTGGCGCCGAGGGAGAAGGCGAGGTTCTGCTCGTCGAGGACGGTGACCATGATGATCGGCGTGGCGCCGAGGTCCGGATCGGCCCGCAGGGTGCGCAGCACCGACCAGCCGTCCATGCGCGGCATGGTCACGTCGAGGAGGATGACCCGGGGCCGCAGGGCGCGGGCCCGCTCGACGCCCTCGCGCCCGTCGCTCGCCGTCGCCACGGTGAAGCCGTCCTTCTCGAGGAAGCGCGCCAGGAGGTCGCGGGTGGAGGGATCGTCGTCGATGATGAGGACGTGGCCGCCCGAGGCCATGTCGGAGAGGGGGAGACGGCGCGCCGCGTCCGCGCCCTCGTGCCCGATGGCCTCGAGGGGCGAGGTGCTGACGTACCGGGCCGGGACCCGGAGGGTGAAGGTGGTGCCCTCCCCCTCCCGGCTCGTGACCTCGATGGCCCCGCCGAGCATGTCGGCGAAGGCCCGGGTGATGGCGAGGCCGAGGCCCGTGCCGCCGAAGCGCCGCGTCGTCGAGGCATCGGCCTGGGTGAAGCGCTGGAACAGCTTGGCCTGCTGCTCGGGATTCATGCCGATGCCCGTATCGGTGACGCTGAAGCTGAGCCAACCGGTCCCGCTCGCCTCGCTGCGCGCGGCCGAGAGGGTGATCTGGCCGCCCTCGGTGAACTTCGCCGCGTTGCTCAGGAGGTTGATGAGACACTGGCGCAGCTTGGTCTGGTCCGTATGCGCCTCGCCGAGGCCGTCGCCGATGTCGAGGGCGAGGGTGTTGCCCTTCTTCTCGACGAGGGTCTCCACGGTGGAGGCGACGTCGAGTACGATCTCGGCGACGGGGAAGGTCTCGGCGTAGATCTCCATCCGCTCGGCCTCGATCTTGGACAGGTCGAGGACGTCGTTGATGAGACCCAGCAGGTGGCGCGCGTTCGCCTCGATCTTGCGCATGTCGACGAGGAGGCTCTCCTCGCCGAGATCTTCGATCTCCTCCTGAAGCATCTCCGAGTAGCCGATCACCGCCGAGAGCGGGGTGCGCAGTTCGTGGCTCATGTTGGCGAGGAACTGGCTCTTGGCCCGGTTGGCCTCCTCGGCCGCCTCCTTGGCGGCGGCGAGAGCCAGTTCCGCCTCCTTGCGCGCGGTGATGTCCGTGTGGGCGCCGACCCATTCGCGGATGGTGCCGTTCTCCTCGAGGATCGGCACGGCGCGGGCGGCCATGAAGCGCCAGGACCCGTCGTGGCGGCGGATGCGGTGCTCGATCTCGTAGGGCGACACGGTTTCCACCGCCCGGTTCCAGGCCGCCATGGTCCGATCGCGGTCCTCGGGGAAGATCGCCGCGACGAAGCCGTGGCCGGCCGCCGCCTGCGGGGTCTGGCCGGTGAAGCGGGTCCATTCGGACGGGGCGGCCTCGAAGCCGCCGTCGGGAGTGGTGGTCCAGACGATGGAGGCCGTGGCCTCCGTGAGGGAGCGGAAGCGCTCCTCGCTGTGGCGCATGCGCTCCTCGGAGAGCTTGCGCAGGGTCTCGTCGGATACGACGAGGCCGACGCCGTCGGCCTGGGTCCCGGCCGGCCCGGAGCTGCCGCGCAGGGGATAGAAGCTCATGAGGAAGTGGCGCACCCCGCGCGGGGCGCTCGGCGTCGGCACGGCGACATCGACGTTGGTGGTGACGAGGCCCTCGTCGCGGGCGGCCCGGAGCTTGGGGGTCAGCTGCTCCTGGAGCGTCGGCAGCATCGCCCAGATCGGCGCCCCGAGATCGGCCCCGAAGCCGCGCTCGTTCATGGTGGCGAGCGCCCGGTTCATGTGGCGGATGCGCAGATCCCGGTCGAGGAAGCCGAGGCCGACGGGGGCGTTGGCGAACACCCCGTCGAGGAGGACGGCCATGCGCTGCTCCTCGCGCCGGCGCACGAAGGCGAGGCGGCCGAGGAGGCCGACGGCTCCGAGGGCCGAGGCGATGGAGATCAGGAGCAGCACGAACGACCAGGTCCGGTCCTGCCCCTCGACCTCGACCAGCGTCGCGTTGGCCTGGTCCTGGATCACCTTGGCGGCGGCCCGGACCCCGTCCATGGTGCGCTTGCCCTCGCCGGTCCGCGCCACCGCCACGGCCGGGTCGTAGCCCTCGTTCCGGCGCACGGCGATGACCCGCGCCGCGAAGGTACGCTTGGCATCGACGAACGCGCGCAGGCGTCCGGGACCCGGGCCCGGGGCATCCCTGGTCAGGGCCTCGATGGCGTCGAGCTGTCCGCCGACGGTGCCCTGGGCGGCGTCGTAGGGTTCGAGATACTCTTCGGCCCCGAACAGCATGTACCCGCGCATGCCGGTCTCCAACTCGACCATGTTGGCGAGCAGGCGATCGCTCTGGGTGAGAATGGCGTGCTGGCGCGTCCCCTCGGCCCGGCGCACCTCGCCGACCCAATAGTTCGCGACGCCCGCCGCCACGGCGACGCCGATGAGCACCAGGGCGACGGGGGAGCTCGGCAGGCCGGCGAGCAGGCGCGACCCGCGCCTGTTGCCGGCGGAAGCCGAAGGGGTGGCTATGGTCATCGGGCGGCCTGGGAGGGAAATGGGAAAAGGGGGCGGCTCCGCGAGGAGCCCGGCGAATCTGGCACTCGCCGAACGCGTCAGCGCCGGAGGCGGTTGCCGAGGATGAAGCCGAACAGGCCCATGAGGATGATGCCCGCCGCGCCCTCGATGCCCACCAGCAGGTTGGTGAAGCGCCCGACGGGCTTGATGCCGATCTCGGGCGGGTTGGCCGTCATCATGTTGAGGGCGCTGTAGCTCACGAGGTCGAGGACGTTGTAGGTCGGGCTGCCGTCGCCGCCCTCGCGGATGAGTCCGCCGGCGACGCCGTAGAGCGCCGCGAACAGGCCGATGACGAGGACGAAGGCCCGCGCGATCCGCGACAGGCTCTCGCCGTAATCGCACAGCCACTCGACGAAGCGGTCGGCGACCCACTGGTAGCCGTGCCGGGCCAGATCCCGGCCGGAGCGGGCCTGCCAGGCCGCCCGCGCCTCCGTGCCCGCGTGGAACCGGCCCATGCGGCGGCCGCGCTTGTACGCCCAGCTCGCCTCGTCCTGGGCGCCGATGCTCTTGAAGTTCTGCTCCAGGGCGAGGTAGCTCGCCTGGGCCGCCTTGTACTCCCCGGTGATCTCCTCGCCGACGGCCCCGCCGAGCTGCTCGGCCCGCATCCGCGTGCCGTTGAGCCAGGCGCCGGCGAAGCGCACGTGACGCAGGGAGCAGGTGGAGAGGTTGAGCCGCACGAGGCTGGTCTCGGAAAAGTCGGCCCCGTCGATGGTCGCCCCGTCGAGCTTGACCCCGGTGAAGTTGGCGCCCCGCAGGCGCGAACCGGCGAGGTTGGCCTTCTTCAGGCTGGCCCCTTCGAAATCCGCATAGGTGAGATTGACGTTGCCGAGCTTCGCCTCGTCGAGGCGGGCGCCGCGAAACACGGTGTAGTCCGCATCCGCCCCCGTCAGGTCGGCACCCCACAGGTCGGTGCCGGTGAAGTCCGCACCGTCGAGGAGCGCGCGGCGCAGCTTGGCGAAGCGCATTGAAGCCTGTCCGAAGCGGGCATCCTCCAGCATGGCCTCGTCGAAATTGGCCTCGCCGCCGGCGATCTGGGTGAAGTGGGCCCCGCTGAGATCGGCGCCGCCGAGGTCCGCCTCCTCCAGCACCGCTCCGTCGAAGCGGGCCGAGCGGCCGAGGGCTCCAGCCAGGTTCGCGCCCGCGAGGTTCGCGCCCGCAAGGTCGGTTTCCTCCAAGGAAGCCTCGCGCAGGTCGGCGCCGGCGAGGCGAAGCCCATCCTGCTGGCTGTCCCACCAGGCCGGTACGGGACCGGACCGGACCGGATGAGTCGAACGACCGAGTCCGAGGCCCCGCAGGTCGAGGCCCCGGCAATCGAATCGTCCGACCGGGTCGGGATTTGCCGCGAAGGTCGCGATCCGGGCCAGCAGAGCCGCGACGCGCGGATCAGCCTCGACCGGGGGAGCATCCGTATCCGCCGGCGCGAGCGGGGTTCGGGCGGCGCCGGGTTGATCCGTCAAGGCAGGACTCTTTCGTTCCGAACAGGCATTCGAAGCCCGATCCGCGGCGGCGCGAACGGGAGCATCGCCCGGCGGTGTTCACGGCGCCTCGACCGGTGTCAAACCCGAACGGCGTCGCGCCCCTCCCCTGCCCGCCTTCGACGACGGCACAATGCTGCGGAAGACCCACCGGCGCAGGTCTGCCCGCACCGTGGAAGGCTGGTTGCGAGCATTGCCATCCGTCTGGCGTGCCCTGTCGCACGAGTGTCGTGTGATTTTCGCGCTCCCGTCATTTGCCCGTTGACGGCCCGGTCTGGGGTCCGTATACCCCGGTCATCGGCGGCGGCGAGCGGGACTTTCGGGTCTGGCGGATGCTGCGGCCGGTACATCTCGGAGACGATTTATCGGATGGATGATCCGGCCTTGGCTGGATGATCCACTGTTTTCGTCTCTCGGGTGTCGTTCTGTCGGCGGGGTGGTTTGGCGGGTTCGCTGGATTGTCC
>NZ_VRUZ01000104.1:0-13192 GCF_008039485.1 Methylobacterium sp. WL69
CCGGCTCTCGCTCCAGAAGCACTACCACCGGGCGGAGCACTGGGTGGTGGTGCGCGGCACCGCCGAGGTCACCGTCGACGAACGGGTGGTGCTCGTCCACGAGAACGAGGCGGTCTACCTGCCCATCGGCTCGATGCACCGCCTCACCAACCCGGGCAAGATCGCCCTCGAACTCATCGAGGTGCAGGTCGGCTCCTACACCGGCGAGGACGACATCATCCGCGTCGAGGACATCTACGGGCGCTGAGTGGTTCGACAAACGCTCACAAATGGACAAGGCAATGTGTCCAACCCAGGGCGAGTCCGCCGTGGGCGGCATCATTCATGCCTACCCGTATACCGATTACGTGCCGAGTATGGTCGAAGGCTGCGGTATGGCGAGTCCGCAAGTCAGTCGGAGCCTCGCCGGTTCGCAGATACCGCCACCGACTGGCTAAAACAGCGGCGGCCTCGGCCTTGAAACCCCACCAAACCTACCTGCGCACATGGAACGCGTCCTGCCAGTAGGATCTTGGAATTTTTACGGCTTGACGTCGCGAAAAGCCGCAGCGGCGCCTGATTTGATGATGGAAACAAGTGCCGCAACGCCATCGTAGAAGAACACGACGACACCAAAAATCCCAAACAAGGCCATCGCATAAATGTTTAGCGGTTCATCGGCCTCAACCCTATCGTACCATAACGGATCGTGATCGGGGGCCATAAGCGATATACCTGAGAAGATTTCGCAGCTCGCCATCACGCCGATGGCAAGCCACAAATAAGACCACCACAGCGTGGTAAGCAGAGTCCTAACACAATTTTTGCAGGTCGACGAATGGGCCGGCAGTTTTCTCAATCCGTCCGTCACGGACGCCTGCACCGTCGCTCCATCGACGCCGGTTCGGTGACGAGTCGCCGGGACGCTAAGGTCGCTTGAATGGCCAAAATCGCTGTGGTTGATATCGCCGGTAAGAGCCGGCGCAAGATGCCCGTCGCCAACGTTCCCGCTCGATTTCCCAGCGGACCTCCCCCTTGCGAATATGGAAGCTATTCAAACCTTTAAATAGCAGGCTGCGCCTGTAGGGCTTCGTAGGCAAGCTTTTGCCGTTCGCCCTCGGCGCAGGCTAAACCCGCGAAAACATAGAATGGCAAGCCAAGATCGACGAGTGCACCGGATACCGCCGCGGCAATCAGAATGCCGACGCAAGCCATTCTGGCCGCCCCACGAGCATCGGCGTGCATACTACCTTGAATCGATTCTCTCTTCGAAAAAAATATCTGTATAAAAATCATAAAGAAACATATTATTCCGATGATACCAAGATTAGATGGAACAGCCATAATAAAACTGGACGCCCTGATACTGCCCAGCCCGCCACCCGCCCCGAAAGTATCGAAAAAATTTTGCAATGCCGTCTGGTTCCACTGCGCGCGCTCCATTCCAGATTGACTCGCGGACTTGTCGAAAATCGCGACATTGAGAAAGTCGGACAGCGCCGACGAGGCCGAAGGCGTCAAGAGGATCGCGAGGACAAGCAGCAGCGTCATCAGGGGACCGATGGCGAGAAACACAAATGTCGTAGCCGAGGCGCGCCCACGGGCCACCCGGGCAATCGCGCCGGTGTATAGCACCACGAGGAGGATGGGGGTGGCGACGTAAGCCGTCGTCGAGGTCGAGAAGGCAAGAAGCGCAAGCGACATGAAGCTGAGCCCCCCGGTCAGCCACGGCCGGTATCCGAGTAGCCAAAGTTGCGCCGTAAACCCGAGGGAGCCCACCGCCGCGTAGGAGAAGGCGGAGGTTTCCGTAAACGAACCGACGATTCGCCGAAGTCCACCCGTCGTTTCCTCGACGTGCAACTGGTAGTCCGCATTTCGAATAAATTCGAGCAGAAATCCAGTACCGGTCAACCCCGTGACGAGGTCGATGATGGCGAACACGATATTGGCGGCGGCGTAAACCAGCAGCGCCCCGGCGACGCGGGCGAAACCTCGGGGACGGGCCGCATAGGCTAGTATCGCGAGAAAACACACGAGATCGGCCAGTAGGTAGATAGACTGCGTGAGGTTGCCCGATGTCGGACCGAGGGGCACAAGAACCACGGACGGACCGTGCTCGGTTGCGCCGATGGCATTCACAAACGTGGCGCCGACAAACAAGCGAGGCAGCAGGAAGGCTCCCGCAATCCCGTAAGCCGCAAGCGTAGTGAACCAGAATCCTTCGCGTGGGAACGTCAGGCTGCGCGTGACGGGACCCAGTCGCGTGGCATCCGCAAAGATGGCAATCGCCACAAACCCAAGCATCAGATGCGCGGGTTGAATCGTTCCGGAACCGCCAAGCAGGATCGCCGCCGCCGCTCCAAGGAGGGTCAGAGGAACGAAGACACCGACAGCGAAATCAGGTCCTCGAAACAATGCGATCAAGCCAAGCAGGATCGTAATGGCTCCGATCGGTTCGACGTTCATCGGATGATGGCTTCCCGTCGAGCGTTGCGTTCCATCCTTGGGGGAGAGGACTCGCCAAATCGCCGCAGTGTCATATGGACCCAACACCTTATGTCTTGGATCGAGCTGCAGCCTGCCCCGAGCCCGGCTCGGCACATCAAAGGACAGGTGCGAGTCTTAGAAGAACCCGACGTTCAAGTCCTAGGTCGGACGCCTAGTCCCGACCCGACCGGACGCGTTTGGCCGTCTCGGAACCCTCTGCTCGTCGCGGGCGCCGATGCGGACGTAAGACCCGATCGCCGAGTGCGGCTGTTGCGAGCCCCAGACCGTACCCCACCTGACAGGCAATCAAAATGCTAAGAGCCGCGATTATGGTATCGCCGAGTGAACGACCATACGTCAGCGAGAGACCTGCTCCCAGGAGGAGCGACAACATCAGGCTGCCGGCGAAAGGTAGGAATCGGAGAATGAACGCCATCAAGAAGCCGACACAGAGTGCACCAGCGCAGATCTGGGTCATGAGACGCTCCAGCTTTCTCCATGATCCTCAAGGGATTATGGGCTTTGCGCGTCCGACGGACATCGCATAGATCGACACGACGAACGCCGGTTTCCCACAAACTAGCGTGACGCCAGTCAATAATATCTTACCGCGCCCCCGCATCGACGAGAGTTCTGCCAGAGAATTTAAAGCCTGAATAGGCCGAGGCAAGAAGATTCGGGCAATTCCCTCCCACGCCGGCTCGTCAGACACGGATTCAGTGGCTCCGCAAAGCGCTTACAACGCCTCCAAAGAACTAGGGTTTGGCACCTCCGGCGGTGAAGTCGGCGCCTTCAAGATGCCTTGAAGAAAATGCGTCAACACAAGGGGCGTATAAGTTTCCACGTAGGCACGATCACCGTCCTGCCCGAGCGTACTCCCTGTCTGCGCCACCTGGAGACGCCCCAGCGATTCGCACACGCCCCACAGCATGGAATGGACGATCTCCGCGTCCAACGTTTGCGGCATCGTATCGGGCGTGTTTTGTCGGATCAAATCATAGACCTTGCTCCGGCAAGACTTAATGATATCAATGTTGGTCTGTTTTTCTAAGTTAATAGAGGCATTGATATAATACTCAAGGGCATAGCCATTATTTTTGTGATAAATCAAGTAAACTGTGATCAGGGCCTTAAGCTTCTGAACCGGTGATACGGTGGAGGCCAAAAGCTGTTCGATTGCAGCTACGAGATCTGCGACGATCGGATAAGCTGCAGCTTCAAGCAGGCTCCACTTGTCTGGAAAATAGTAATTGATCAGCGCCGGCGTCACGCCCACGACGTCCGCGATTTCGCGACGTTGAATATCCGTGCGCGGACGCAAACTCATGATCTTTCTCGCCATTTCGACGAGCTTTTTACGACCGCCCAGACTTTCGCTACGCGACGGACGTCCCCGACTGCGCACTCGTTCACCCAACGTGTCGACCACCAAACCGCCCTCGACGTTCAACAATCGAATCCTCTTTTTCGTACCCGTTTGAACATTTTCTTCGGAGCTCCGCAGGACTACCCATTGTGTCGTTTTAGTGCCTCGGCAATAAACGTGCCCATCTCCCTCGAGAATCTCGCCAGCCCGTATTCTTCCGCGTGACGCATGGCGACTTCGGGCGAAAACGGCATCCGCCCACATTGATCGACTGCCTCCAGCAGGGCGTCGACCGTCTGTTCCATGAAGAACGTTCCCGTAACGCCATCGATGACTGTCTCAGAGGCGCCGCCACGGCCGAAAGCGACGACTGGACGACCGCTCGCCATCGCCTCCACCGGCACGATGCCGAAGTCTTCCTCGCCCGGGAAAATCAGCGCTTGCGCCCGGGCATAATGATGCTGGAGAGACGCGAACGGCTGGGGACCGAGAATCTTCACCGTCGGGCCGGCGAGCTTGCGAAGTTCCTCCAACATTTCGCCACCGCCGATGACAACGAGATTTAGGCCTGCTCGGTTGAATGCCTGAACCGCCAATTCCGGGCGCTTGTAACGGACGAGTTCTCCCACCATGAGATGGTAATCGCCCAGATCCTCTGGGCGAACGCGATCGAACGCAGCCGTATCCACGGGCGGGTGGATCACGGTGGAGTCGCGCCGGTAATAGCTCCGAAGGCGCTGGGCGACGGTGCGTGAGTTGGCCACGAACTCGTGGACTCTGTTGGCCGAAACCGCATCCCAGGTACGGATGTAGTGCGAGAGCGGCGGCATGAGCCACCGTGTCAGAAACCCGCTCCGCTCCCGGTAGTCGTGGAACATGTTCCACACGTAACGCATCGGTGAGTGACAGTAGCAGATGTGAAGCGCCCCCGCGGGCGGGATGACGCCCTTCGCCGGGCCCGATTCACTGCTGATCACCAGATCGTAGCCGCGCAGATCAAGTTGTTCCAAGGCCAACGGCATCAATGTCAGGTAAGACTTGTAGTTTTGTGCCGCCCTGGGCAGGGAGGCAATAAAGGATGTCGTAATCCGATGGGCCCGGATCTTCTCCGAGACCGCTTCAGGGACGTAGACGTGGGTAAAAATATCCGCCTGCGGATACAGGTCGCACAGTGCCTCTACGACTTTCTCGCCGCCGCGCATCCCGACAAACCAATAGTGGACGATGGCGACGCGCAGATCGTGCGGCTTTCGCACATGCGAGACAACTGCCAAGCCAGAACTCACTGTCCCGTCGCCGACAGCGCCCCGAAGCCGTCCGCTGACCGGATCGTCAGTGGTCTTCGACAAAGTCTCGTCACTCAAAGTCAGCCTGCCTCTCAGAGACGTGATAGCAACAAAGCGGGCACTTCACTTTTCCGTGAGCTCGACCGACAAATTGCCATCCTGAAATTATCAAAAGACTGCAAAAATTCCTGACGTGTATTACGCTCGACGTCGATGGACCCTTGCAGCTTGGCATGTTGAACTTCCCAATCCCACCATGAACGCCGAGACATGCACAATGGTTTATATTAATTTGCAGATTAATCGGACCAGGCATCTTTTTTTCGCGTTAGGGTTTCGTTAACGAATTAATACCGCACTGCGAAGAGCGCGCGGTCAGCCTGTCCCAGGAAGGGAAATGCCGCCATGATGAGTAATCCGAACCCGCAATCGGTCGTTGCAGGGGCGTATCGGCCAACCGCAAATGATGCATCGGCAAGTGGACGGGAAACGCAGGATCGGCTGAAGCGTGGCTTCGATGTATCCCTTGCGACGGGCATCATTATCGCGTTCCTGCCGCTCTTCTTGATCATCCTCGTGGCGCTGCTGTTTCAGGGACGACCGTTCTTCATCCAGCATCCCCGCGTCGGACACCGGGGGCGGATGTTCCCATGTCTCAAATTCCGCACCATGGTTGTCGACGCCGACGCCAAACTGAAAGAGCACCTTGCCTCAAACGCCGAAGCCCGGGCGGAGTGGGAAGCGACCCGCAAGCTGAAGCTCGATCCGCGAGTGACGGCGTTCGGGCACGTCCTGCGCAAGAGCAGCCTCGACGAACTCCCGCAGCTCATCAACGTGCTCCGCGGCGAGATGAGTCTCGTCGGCCCGCGACCGATCGTTTCCGCCGAGGTCCGTCACTACGGCAGCTCGATGGGATACTACGAGCAGGTTCGCCCGGGCATGACCGGGGCGTGGCAAATCAGCGGTCGAAACGACACCTCGTATGCTCAGCGGGTCGCCCTCGACTGCGAATACGTAGCGACACGGAGTTTTCGCCGGGATCTCACCATCCTCGTCCAGACTTTCCCAGCTGTGCTGGCGGCCAGAGGCAGCTATTGATCGGAGTTCGGCGGATCCCCGCGCAGGGTTGGTGGCCATGACGACGGATCCCTCCGCGTACGCCATCAATGGACGTTTCCTCACGCAACCGCTCACTGGCGTACAACGTTACGCCCGAGAGGTGCTGGGCGCCCTGGACCGGAATCTAGCCGCGACACGGCGGCGGTCCACGCTGGTCGCACCGCCGAAGCCCTGCGCAATGCCGCGTCTGGATGCCATCGATGTGCGCATCACCCAGGCACCCAGTGGTCACCTGTGGGAGCAAGCGGTCCTGCCGATGAACTGGCGCGGCCCCCTGCTCAACCTGTGTAACACGGCCCCCGTCATGAGAGCCTCGCAGGTCGTATGCATCCACGATGCTAACGTGTTCCGAATGCCGGAGAGCTACGGATGGCGCTTTCGGGCTCTGTATCGGACCCTGCAACCAATGATCGTCCGTCGTGCGGCCCGGATCGCCACGGTGTCCCATGACGCGGCCCGGCAACTGGCCGAACACCTGCCCATCGCCCTACGCGATGTGGAAATTCTTCCGAATGGGCACGAGCATGCCCTGCGGTGGAACGCGGCCGATGCGCAGGTGTTTTCCCAAACTCCGCAGGGCCGCCCGTTTGTCCTGCTGCTCGGCAGCCGCGCCCGTCACAAAAACATCGGTCTGATTCTGGGGCTTGCAGGCACACTGGACACCCTCGGCGTCGACCTCCTGGTCGCAGGCGACGACGGTGGCATCTTCACGGGAATCGAGACGGTCAGGGCGGCCAACATCCGCATGCTAGGGCGGGTCTCCGACGATGATCTCGCCCTCTTGTTCTCGCGGGCGATCTGCCTTGCCTTTCCATCGTTCACCGAGGGGTTCGGCCTTCCCGTCCTTGAGGCGATGGCATCCGGCTGCCCTGTGGTCTCGTCGGATCGGAGCAGCCTCCCCGAGATATGCGGAGGCGCAGCCTTGATGGCATCCCCGAACGAGCCGGAGATTTGGGCTGCGCACCTCGCCGCCCTGGTTGGCTCAACCGCCCTGCGCGATGACTTGCGTGGGCGGGGTCGGATCCAGGCCGCCCGGTACTCATGGAACACGACGGCACGCGGCTACCTCGACCTGTGCGGAAGGCTGTCCTGATGGCGGGCGAACGTGCAAATCCCGACCGGCTGCGCATCCTCCACGTCTTAAACCACACCTATCGATTGAACGGCCATGTCCATGCCGCGGTCGATCTCGCCTGCGCTCAGGCCCGGCTCGGCCATACTGTCCTGGTTTGCAGCGGTGGCGGCAGCTTCGATGATCTGCTCCGCGAAAACGGGGTCGAGGTAGTTCGGGTCGATCAGGTACGGCGTCCCTTGGCCGTTGCCCGTGCGATCCTGGCCCTTTCTCGGCAGGCCTTCACGGTCGACATCGTTCACGCGCATATGGTGACGAGCACGCTGCTGGCTTGGTTCGGTTGCGTCCTCAACGGGAAGCCCCTCATCACCACGGTTCACAACGCCTTCGAGCGGAGCGCCGTCGCGATGGGGGTAGGGCGGCGGGTAATTGCCGTGAGCGCGGCGGTCGGACGTTCGATGGCGGACCGTGGAATTCCCGCCCGGCGACTGCGCGTCGTCCTCAACGGGACCATCGGTTCGGCCCGTTTGGATCCGCAGGCACCGCCACCGTCCCCCCCGTTCGGCACGTCAATGAACGGTGCCGGGATGGACGGGGGTGTCGACGGGTCAGCAGCCGTGCCGCGTCCGACAGCACTGAACCTCCTCTTCATCGGAGGCCTCCATCCGCGAAAAGGTGTCTCGGATCTCCTCGACGCATTCGAGCGCGTCCATGCGACCCGTCCCGATACCCGCCTCACCATCGTAGGGGAGGGACCGCACGCGGACGAGTACAAAGAGCGGGTTGCCCGCATGGCTGGGGCGTCGGCCGTAACGTTTTCTGGCGGTCAGTCAGATCCGCGACCGTTCTTCGCAGCCGCCGACATCTTTATCCTTCCTTCCCTTGCCGACCCGGCCCCCCTTGTACTCTCGGAAGCCCGTGCGGCAGGCTGCGCCGTCGTCGCGACAGCGGTCGACGGTATCCCGGAACTCCTTGAGAACGGCCGCGCCGGGATTCTGGTGCCGCCAAGTGATCCGACGCAACTCGGAGACGCGATCCTGGCGCTGGTGCGCGACCCGGATGAGCTCGCGTTGTGGAAGCGAAACAGCCAGTACAACATCGACCACCTGAGCATTGCCCGCGTTGCCCGCGAAACCCTAGCGATCTACGCAGAATGCCTGCAACCTGAACCTCGACAGTCTCATCCAAACTCCAGTGCGGACTATCCGGCCCTCCCGGTCGATGGAAGTCGGAGAAGCTGACATGCCGAACTCCGTGAACGCGACTGCCGTTTCTGCCGTCGCCAGTTCGACCATATCCCCAGCCAACGACGTCCACCCCATCGTGCACGACCCGCATCTGCCCGCGGGCGCGGGGAAGCGACTTGAAGCCTGCTTGATCTACGCGACCTATGGACGCCCCGAGACATTGTCTCTCACGTATGACAGCGTTCGGCGACAAACCATTAGGCCCGCCTCGGTGATTGTCTCATGCGTCCACGAAGGCGATGCTGGTAGACTTGTGGAATGCAAAGAAGTTCGAGTGATCGTCGGCGCAAAGGGATTATGTCGGCAACGCAATCTCGCATTGGCCGAAATACCCAACAGCGCCGATGTAATTGTGTTCTTTGATGATGACTTTGTGCCCCATCCGCGCTGGATTGAATCGGTACTTGCGGTTTTCGAGGCACGACCTGAAATAGCTGCGGTGACTGGTAACCTACTTGCGGACGGCATCAAGGGGCCGGGGCTTTCAATCGAAGAAGCCTTCGCCCGCGTTGACGCCGCACCGGACGGCGATACATCCTGGGTTGCCCAGCCCTACAGCCCCTACGGCTGCAACATGGCTTTCCGCCGATCGATGATCGAGGGGGCAACCTTCGACGAGCGCCTGGTTCTCTACGGTTGGCTTGAGGACCGGGATTTCGGTGCCGTCCTCGCCAACCGCGGCGGGGCGACAATCAAGATTGGAACAGCCCGCGGCGTGCATATGGGCGTCAAAGGCGGACGAACCTCGGGCGTTCAACTCGGCTATTCGCAAGTGGTCAATCCAGTCTACCTCAATCGGAAGGGAACGATGCGCGCGTGGCTCGTCGCCCAACACATCTTTGGCAATGTTGCGAGCAACCTCTTCCGGGCGTTCCGACCCGAACCTTTCATCGACCGCGCGGGTCGGCTTCGTGGCAACCTAATGGGGTTCTTCGATCTCGCCCGCGGCCGCATCATCCCAGAAAAGGCCGCAACCCTTTGACGATCGAACCGCCTCGAACTCGGCCGCGCCCCATTCCTCAAGCCGTCGGACTGGGGCACACCGCAGCCCCGCCGAACTTTCGCCCGGCGCCATCCTTCGACATTGGCGAAGTTGTCGGAGCAGTCTGGCGTCGGCGCGTGCCCTTGGGGATCTGGCTCGCCCTGTGTCTAGCTTTGGCATCTTGGTACCTCGCCGTCGCGCCGATAACCTATACGGCCGCAACAATGGTGATCCTGGAACCGCGACAGGCCCTCGGGCCTGCGCCGTCCGCAGCGCAAAGCGTGGCGGCACAGGCGCTTGACGTTGCGCAGGCCGAAAGCCAGATCCAGGTGATCCGGTCCGAACGCATCTTGGCGAGCGTGTTCGATGCTCTCAATCTCCAGGAAGCCTCAGATTTCGCCGAACGCGGTCCGGGCCTCCGCGAACGACTGGCGGTGGCTCTTGGATTTGCGGATCCCTCCCCCCTCAACCCCGCCGACGTGCGGGCGAGGGCCTTCCAGGCCTTCACCGACCGGATCGGCGTCCGGCGTCTCGGCCAGTCCTACGTCCTCGAAGTCTCGTACCAATCCTCAAGCGCCGAACAGGCCGCGCGCGTCGCCAACGCGACGGCCGTTCAGTACATCAAGGCTCAGATCGATGTGAAGGCGGCGGCGGCGCTCCAGGGCACCGAGTACCTTCGCGGACGGATCGTAAACATCGAAGCCGAGCAGCGCGCCGCGTCAGAAGGTGTCCGCGAGGGGCGCATTCCCGACATGCTGTTCTCGGATGCCGATGCCCGCATCATCGGTGCCGCCCAGCGGCCTCTCAACAAGTCGTATCCCAAGAACGGGCTGATCAACGCGTTCGTCCTTACCTTCGGTCTTGTGACAGGGCTCCTCGCGGTCGCCGTGCGCCATGCGCTCGACCGGACCCTCAACACCCGACGCCAAGTTCGGGAGGCCTTGGGAGTGGAGTGTCTTGGGGTACTGCCGAGAGTGCCCCGGGCCCGTGAGCCGAGGCGGAACGCACTCCTTCCCTTTGCCAATTTAGCGATGGATCAACCGGATTCGCCCTTCGCGTACGGTCTGCGGAACATCCGCACGGGAATTCTAGTCGCGATGCCCCATCGCCAACGGTCCATCGGGATCGCATCCTGGGCCCACGGAGAGGGCCGAAGCACCGTGGCAACCAACTTGGCCTACCTCCTGTCGGTACCGAATGATACCGTCGAGCTCATCGACGCGGACATCCATAATCCAACTCTGACTGCCGTCCTCGCGCCCCAGGCACGCGCGGGGCTCAATGAGGTGCTCCTCGACGATGCCAGCGCACCCGAGAGCGTCTCGATATCGCTCTCGGCGGCACTCGGCTTCATCCCGGCGGTGAGCATGAAGAGCGAGGCCAAGCCCAATCCCAACCTCAATCTCGGATCTGAACGAATGACGGCGCTCCTCGCGCGCCTATGTGCGACACGCGACGTCGTGCTCGACCTTCCGCCGCTTTCGGCGGGCTCGGACGCCCGTGCCCTGAGTCCCCATCTCGACGGTATCGTGCTTGTCGTTGAGGCCGGTCGAACGACGATTGAAGAGGCCAACGAGGCAATCCGCCTTCTTCAGTCCTCGCAGGGGCGCGTCGTCGGCGTGGTTCTCAACAAGTCGAGGCGGGAGCGTCTTCCGAAGTCGCGTCCGCGTTGAGGAACGCCGCGGAAAACCTCTCTTAACGATGTTGCGTTCGCTTGCTTCACGAAGCGATTTAGCCCCGTTGCGAATGTGCACTGTCGAAAGCTCAACTCGTACGGCGCCAGCCTTCTGGAGATGACTTTCCTTCATACGTCATGGGCGGGAGCTCCCTTGAAGAGCGGCCCCGACATGAGGGAAAGCGATTGGACGAAAATGATGTCTTGCCGTTACTGAACCTTGGCGAAGAAATCGACGCCCTGTCGTTTCCACAATCAAAGTTATGAGGTGCTCCGGAAGTACTGCAGCCACGGGCAGAGCCGATTCGCCCTTGAATTTTTTAGGATAAAAATAAGGATCGGCGAAACGCAATTGTTAGGTCTATAGGATTCTGAACCACAACTTAATATTATTCATTTAGCTTATTTTGTAGATTTTGATCGGCTCTCTCGGTCTATTGCCGACGTAAAGCCCATTCGGTATCGTATCTCGATCAATGATTGAACCCGCTCCAATGACGCAACCTTCTCGGATTGTTACCCCTGGCAAGATGATCGCCCTCGCATAGATCATGCACCCACGCTCGATCGTGATCGGTTTATAGTTTTCGTCTCCGACTGTTCGCCGGAAAGGCCCAGCATCAATAATCTTGTGCGTTCCAGTCTCCAGCAAAACCTCCGAACCAAATCTTACCCAATCCCCTATTTCAATATGGGCAAAATTGTCTATGCGACTGCCTGCGCCGATCCTAACATTGTTTCCGACTGAAATAGCGCTTGTTAGAATATGAACTCCACTTCCAATTGACGAATTTGCACCAATTTTTACACCGATACTTCGTAGAATACTGATCCGAAATAATGAAGAAACCTCGGGTCTTTGTATTGCACTAACAATTCGAAACACTGTATTTCCCATCATCACCACTTTCGATTTTATTAGAAAACTTGTTTTCCCGTCAGAGCTTATATACGGCACGCTTTGTTGCATATTTTCGACAAATAGTCCAGACATACCTAATAGATAAAGTTATGAACTTAAAAAAATCCATACTATCGAACGCGCTTCACAGAGGGTGGCCATTCCACCTTGAAATTTTATTCAAGTCAGGGTCGGTCACTTCTGCTCAGAAGCGGTCGGGAGAGGGGTGAGCACCAACGGATGCAAAGACAGGCCCACTTGCTCCGGTCACCCGCAATCTGAAATCCCCTGGGTTCACCGTTGCGGTGCTGGTCCCGCTCGAATTTGCAACAGGGGGTGGTGTTGCACGCCGCCGGCGAGAGACAGTCAGCGGCTTTGTCACGCAATAAATAAAACCGGATGCTGCAAATCAGCCAAACCAATCTAACGTCCAAATACTATTTATGCTTGCGTTACGATGAAAATATTCAAAATATTTATTTACGAATGCCTTTTAACATTCCAAAGATGCCAGAAATTTAGATTCCTTCATGATTTTTATTGATCGCGTTCATTTGGATGGGGTCACGCTCGTATTTGACGCCTGCTCCTCCCGAGCACGAAACCTTCGCATCGTGTACAACGCCGGCGAGGCTTCATCCATGACAAGTTGCTGGCCAGTGACTGATTAGACTAAAATTCGACAGGCTAATATCACCTGTGAACGGCTTGTCGAGAGCGGGATCTCCCAAGTCAATATTAAGCAGACGTCGACTTAGATCCAAAATTACTATATCCTGATCAGTATCTCCCCCAGCTGTCCGAAAAGAAATACTCTTCACTTTTTAGACTGCATAGGCGAAGAACATTGGCGTTCAACACGGATAATGGTGGGCCAACTGTATCCATTCCAGTTTCACGCTAGATATCAGCACGACCGGGGTCCACATCGCCAAGCCTAATCGTCAGTGCACACATTTTGCCGCAGGAAAAAGCGGACCGCTTCGGGTCAATGATGGCCGCGCCCGATCAACCGTTAATCGATTTCCACCCTCGTATCGTCAAAATAATAATTCCATCCCATCAAGCCGCATTAATA
>NZ_VRUZ01000105.1:0-13133 GCF_008039485.1 Methylobacterium sp. WL69
GGGGAAAAGGAAGGCGCACGCGCGGTGTGGAGACACGGATATGGACCAGCAACACAAGCTGAACGATGTCCCGCCTCGTCTGCGCTCGTTCGCCCGTGCGCAACGGCAAGCAATGCCCCGCGCCTTCAGCCACGCCTCGACGGTGCCGATCAAGGCGTCGCGCGCGCCCTCGTGGCCCACCGACTCGATGGCGGCCCCCAGGAACGCCTGGACCAGCAGGCTCTCGGCCTCCGCCTTCGGCAGGCCGCGCTGCATGAGGTAGAACAGCAGGTCGTCGTCGAGGGCGCCGCAGGTGGCGCCGTGGCCGCAGGCGACGTCGTCGGCGAAGATCTCGAGTTCGGGCTTGTTCATCATCTGGCCCTCGTCGGACAGGATGAGGCAGGCCGACATCATCTTGCCGTCGGTCTGCTGCGCCGCCTGCTGGACGATGATCTTGCCCTGGAACACGCCGGTGGCGGCTCCGTCGACTACGGTCTTGAACAGCTCGCGGCTGACCCCGCCGGTGGCGGCGTGGTCGGCGAGGAAGGTGGTGTCGGCGAGCTGCTTGCCGTTGAGCATGGCGGCGCCGTTGACCACCGCGCGGGCGTCGGCCCCGGCGAAATTCAGGTAGACCTGATGGCGCGAGAGCACGGCGCCCACCACCACGTTGACGGTCTCGATGGCCGATTCGGCGCCGAGCCGGGCCGACAGGGTGGAGAGCGCCACGGCCTCGCGGCCCTCCGCGTTGAGGCGGGCGTGCCGGAAGGTGGCGTGGTCGCCGATGACCACGTCCACGGCGTCGTTGGACTGGTAGGCGACGCCGTCCGGCCCCTCATGGCTCTCGAGGATCAGCGCCTCCGCCCCCTCCTCCAGCACCACGAGGACGCGGGTGGCGGTGGAATAGGCCTCCGATCCGGTGCCGACGAAGCAGAGATGCAGCGGCGTCTCGACCGTGACGCCGGCCGCGACGGTGATCAGCGCGCCATCCGCCAGGAAGGCGGTGTTGAGCTGATAGATCGCGTTTTCGGATGCCTGCTTCACCGGGGTGAGCTGGGCGAGGCGCGCATCCCCATCGGTCAGAGCTTGCGTGAGCGGCGTCACGGTGATGCCGGCCGGGATGCGGGTGAGGTCGGATTCGGCCTCGATGAGGTGGCCGTTGACGAAGGTGAGGCGCACGGCCTCGATCCCGGCAAAGCCCCTGGCCTCGGCGGATGCCGCCCTGGCGGTCTCGGCCGAGGGCATCTCGGCCGGATGGGCGGCGTCGCGGAAGGCGGAGCGGAGGTCCGTGTACTTGAACGCCTCGACCCGCCGGGTCGGCAGGCCCACCGCCTCGAAATAGCGAAAGGCCTCCTCGCGGGCGATGGACACGCCCGTGGGGTACTTCATCTTCGTGGCTTCGAAGAGCTTGGTCAGGCCGGTCTCGGCCGCCGTGCGGAGCGGGGTGATGTCGGCCATGATCAGGCGGCCTCGCCCGTGCGGTACTCGGAGTAGCCGGAGGCTTCGAGGGCCTTGGCGAGATCCTTGTCGCCCGACTTCACGATCTGGCCCTGCGACATGACGTGGACCACGTCCGGCACGATGTAGTCGAGCAGGCGCTGGTAGTGGGTGATGACGAGGAACGAGCGGCCCTGCGCGCGCAGGGCATTCACGCCGCCGGAGACGACGCGCAGGGCATCGATGTCGAGGCCGGAATCGGTCTCGTCCAGCACGCAGAACTTCGGCTCCAGCAGGGCCATCTGCAGGATCTCCATGCGCTTCTTCTCGCCGCCGGAGAAGCCGACGTTGAGGGCGCGCTTGAGCATGTCCTTGTTGATCTCCAGCTTCTCGGCCGCCGCGTTCACCTTGCGGATGAAGTCGGGCGTCGAGAGTTCGCCCTCGCCCCGCGCCCGGCGCTGGGCGTTCAGCGTCGCCTTGAGGAAGGTCATGGTGCCGACGCCCGGGATATCCAGGGGATACTGGAACGCCAGGAACACGCCGCTCGCGGCGCGCTCGTCGGGGCTCATCTCGAGGATGTTGACGCCGTCGAGCAGGATCTCGCCGTCGAGGACCTCGTAGTCCTCCTTGCCGGCGATGACGTAGGACAGGGTCGACTTGCCCGAGCCGTTCGGCCCCATGATGGCGGCGACCTCGCCGTCGTTCACGGTCAGGTTGAGGCCGTTGAGGATCTGCTTGTCCTCGATGGCGACGGTGAGGTTCTTGATTTCGATCATTGCAGCGTCGTCCTGAAATTCAATGCGTTTGGCCAGCGACCCTCCCCCCTCTGCGGGGGAGGGTGCCTGCGGAGCAGGCGGGAGAGGGGCAGCGCGAGGTCTTCCGGAAAGGGCAGTGCTCCCCTCACCCGACCCGCTTCGCGGGCCACCCTCTCCCGCAGAGGAGAGAGGGCAGAAGTGCACGCTGGATCAGCGTAGGACCGCCCTACCCCACCGAGCCTTCGAGGCTGATGGAGATCAGCTTCTGGGCCTCGACGGCGAACTCCATCGGCAGCTGCTGCAGCACGTCCCGGACGAAGCCGTTGACGATGAGTGCCGTCGCCTCCTCGTTGGAGAGGCCGCGCTGCTGGCAGTAGAACATCTGGTCCTCGGAGATCTTCGAGGTGGTGGCCTCGTGCTCGAACTGCGCGGAAGAGTTCTTCGACTCGATGTACGGCACCGTATGCGCGCCGCACTGGTCGCCGATGAGCAGCGAATCGCAGTTTGTGAAGTTGCGCGCCCCCGTGGCCTTGCGGTGGGCCGAGACGAGGCCCCGGTAGGTGTTCTGCGAGCGCCCGGCGGAAATCCCCTTCGAGATGATCCGGCTGGTGGTGTTCTTGCCGAGATGGATCATCTTGGTGCCGGAATCGACCTGCTGCATGCCGTTCGACACGGCGATGGAGTAGAACTCGCCCCGGGAATTGTCGCCGCGCAGGATGCAGGACGGGTACTTCCAGGTGATGGCCGAGCCGGTCTCGACCTGCGTCCACGAGATCTTCGAGTTGGCGCCGCGGCAATCGCCGCGCTTGGTGACGAAGTTGTAGATGCCGCCCTTGCCCTCGTTGTCGCCCGGGTACCAGTTCTGCACCGTCGAGTACTTGATCTCGGCGTCGTCGAGGGCGACGAGCTCGACCACGGCGGCGTGGAGCTGGTTGTCGTCGCGCTTCGGGGCGGTGCAGCCCTCGAGATACGAGACGTAGGAGCCCTTGTCGGCGATGATCAGGGTCCGCTCGAACTGACCGGTGTCACGCTCGTTGATGCGGAAATAGGTCGAGAGCTCCATCGGGCAGCGCACGCCCGGCGGGATGTAGACGAACGACCCGTCGGAGAAGACCGCCGAGTTCAGGGTCGCGAAGAAGTTGTCCGTCACCGGCACGACGGAGCCGAGGTACTTCTTGATGAGGTCCGGGTACTCGCGGATGGCCTCGGAGATCGGCATGAAGATCACGCCGGCCTTGGAAAGCTCCGCCTTGAACGTGGTGGCGACCGAGACGGAATCGAACACCGCGTCGACGGCGACCCGGCGCTCGGGGGCGATGCCCTCCAGCACCTCGACCTCGCGCAGGGGAATGCCGAGTTTCTCGTAGGTCTTCAGGATTTCCGGATCGATCTCGTCCAGCGACATGGCGGCCGGGCGCTTCGGGGCCGCGTAGTAGTAGATGTCCTTGTAATCAACCTTGTCATAGGAGACCCGCGCCCAGTCGGGCTCCTGCATGGTCTGCCAGCGCTTGTAGGCGTCGAGGCGCCAAGCGAGCATCCACTCGGGCTCGTCCTTCTTGGCCGAGATGAAGCGGATCACGTCCTCGGAGATGCCCTTTTCGGACTTCTCCATCTCGATGGTGGTCTCGAACCCGTACTTGTACTGGTCCAGATCGATGGATCGGACCCGGTCGATGGTCTCCTGCACGGCAGGCATTGGCGTCTCCTGATCGACCCGGCGTCAAGGGCCGGGCGTGGTCGCGAGAAAGGATTTGGACGGGCCGCCGTCAGGCGGCCCGGCCTCTCCGTCGATATAGGGTCTCGACGAGGCGTTCGCAGGCGGCGAGACAGCGCGTCCCGTCGCTTTCCGTACTGTTCCACCCGAGGCTGACGCGCAGGGCCCCCGCAGCCAAAGCAGGGCTGACGCCCATGGCGGCGAGGACGGGCGAGCGGGCGACCTTGCCCGAGGCGCAGGCCGACCCGGACGAGAGTGCGACCCCGGCGAGATCCAGCGCCATCAGGGCGGTGGCCGCGTCGAGGCCCGGAATGGCGAAGCTCAGGGTGTTGGGCAGGCGCGGCGCGCCGACGCCGAACACCACGAGGTCGGGCGCGAGGGCCCGCAGGCCCGCCGCCATGGCGTCGCGCAGGACCTCGTGGTGCGCGCCGAACCCGGCCATCTCGGCCGCCACCCCCATGCCGACGAGGCCCGGCAGGTTCTCGGTGCCGGCGCGCAGGCGCCCCTCCTGGCCGCCGCCGCGCAGGAGCGCCGGCTCCAGGGTGACGCCCGCGGCGAGGACCACGGCGCCGACGCCCCGGGGGGCGGCGAACTTGTGGCCCGAGAGGGTCAGGGCATCGAGGCCGAGGGCGGAAAGATCCAGGGGGATCTTGCCCACCGCCTGCACGGCGTCGGAGTGGACGAGGGCGCGGCCGTGGCCGCGCGCCAGGGCGACGATGTCGGCGAGCGGCTGGATCACGCCGGTCTCGTTGTTGGCGGCATGGACCGAGACGAGGACGCCCTCCCCCCGGTGCCGGTCGAGGGTTTCGGCAAGGGCGGCGCGATCGATGACGCCATGCGCATCCACCGGGATCACCGTCACGGCATCGGCCGGGAAGCGATGGCCGGCGGCGACGCACGGATGCTCGGTGGCACCGATGATCAGCCGGGTCGGGGCCGCCTCGCCGGCCCGGCGCAGGCCGCCGGACAGGACGGCGTTGGCGGCCTCGGTGCCGCCGCTCGTGAACACCACACGGCCGGCGCCGACACCGACGAGGCGGCCGACCTGCGCGCGCGCATGCTCCAGGGCCGCCCGCGCCGCCCGGCCCTCGGCATGGACCGAGGACGGGTTGCCGGACAGCCCCAGGGCCCGCGCCACGGCCGCAGCCACCTCGGGCCGAACCGGCGAGGTCGCGTTGTGGTCGAGATAGGCACGCGGCGAAGTCATGGAGCGAAAACCACTGGCGGTCTCAAGGTCGAGGACGACAAATCCTTGCTTTTGCCCCCCACGATCATGCTAAGGCGCCGAAGAACCCTATTCGACAGCCCGTCGTGCAAGGGGCGCACCCAAGGGACGCAACAACGCGAACGCAGCGACCCGGACGCGCCCGAACCGCTTGTTTAGAACAGTTCCAGTCCACTAGAACCGTTCTAAGAGCGCTTTTAAGTTCGCGCCCAGTCGAGTCAAGGCGTTCCGCGCGGTGTCTGCCGTGCGTCCGGCGTCGCGCGCTCCCCCCGAAGCTTGTGAGAGATCCATGCCCGAAGTCATCTTCACCGGTCCGGCCGGCCGTCTCGAGGGACGCTACCAGGCCCCCAAGAAGAAGGGCGCGCCCATCGCCATCGTGCTCCACCCCCACCCGCAGTTCGGGGGCACGATGAACAATCAGATCGTGTACAATCTGTTCTACACCTTCGCCAACCGGGGCTTCGCCGCCCTGCGCTTCAATTTTCGCGGGGTCGGGCGCAGCCAGGGCGCGTTCGATCACGGCACCGGCGAGCTGTCCGACGCCGCCTCGGCCCTCGACTGGGTCCAGTCGGTCAACCCGGAGGCCCGCGCCTGCTGGATCGCCGGCGTGTCGTTCGGTTCGTGGATCGGGATGCAGCTTCTCATGCGCCGCCCGGAGATCGAGGGCTTCATCTCCATCGCCGCCATGGCCAACCGCTACGACTTCACATTCCTGGCGCCGTGCCCGTCCTCGGGCCTGTTCGTCCACGGCTCCGAGGACCGGGTGGCCCCGGCCCGCGAGGTGATGCCGGTGATCGAGAAGGTGAAGGTGCAGAAGGGCGTCATCATCGAGCACCAGGTGGTCGAGGGCGCCAACCACTTCTTCGACGGCAAGGTCGACGAGCTGACCCAGACCGTGGACACCTACCTCGACAAGCGCCTCGGCACGAAGGAAATGACGGCCTGAGGCGGGGCGGTCGCCCGGGGAGACGCGCATCCCCGGGCTCAGATCTTCGGACCCGGCCGCACGGCCCGGTCCGACCCCGCCTCAATGCTGCGGGGCCGTGGTGAAGGCACCGCCGCGGATGCGGTCCGGAAAACCCTCGGCGTAGCGGGCGGTGGCTTCCTCGCCGTAGGTCATCACCAGCTCCTGGAACGCCGCGAACAGGGCGGCCTGGGCCATGCAGTCGCCGTCGAGGCCGTCGAGACAGCCCTCGGCGAACGCCTCCGACACGTAGCCGAGCGCGGCGCGCTTGTCGTCGAGATCCGCCTCGAAGGGCGCGGGGGCTGATTCAGCGTGCATGGCCAGGCTATCGTTGGCGCCGAAGGACCGCTCGGCAGGTTCCAAGGATGATAGGGCGCGGAATCGGGCCCGCAAAGCCAGGAATTGCGAAGCGGTTAACGTCGGCGCTCGAATTGTTCGAATTAACCGCTGCCGTTCGGAGTGTGGCTCGGCCGCATCACCCGCCGAAGCGGCTGGCCAGGGCGTGCGACAGGCGCTCGCCCTCGGTCACGAACCGGGTGGCCGCCTCCCGGGCGGAGGACGTGCAGACCCGGTAGGTCAGGGCGTAGCCGCGATAGCCCCGGTTGTAGGCGCCGGCCAGACGGTCGCGGCGGCCGGGGGTGACGCCCTCGGCCTCCAGGAGCGCCTTCATCCGCACGGGCCATTGGGCCGCGTCCGGGTCGGCGCAGAGCTCGCGCAGGAAGGCCAGGGCCCCGACGATCTCGGACAGCCGCATCAGGTCGCGGTCGTAGGGCGCCGGCGGCGGCTCGGGG
Source organism: Methylobacterium sp. WL69 (assembly GCF_008039485.1). Classification (NCBI taxonomy): domain Bacteria; kingdom Pseudomonadati; phylum Pseudomonadota; class Alphaproteobacteria; order Hyphomicrobiales; family Methylobacteriaceae; genus Methylobacterium; species Methylobacterium sp. WL69. Next base: position 6,863 of record NZ_VRUZ01000105.1, read on the forward strand.
GCGGGGGCCGGCTCCTTTTCGGAGTTCCTGCCCTCGCCCTTCGGCGCGGCACGGGTCGCCCCGCCCCGCCCCTGCTGGGCCTCGGCGCCGGGAACCGCCGCCAGGATCGTTAGGAGGCACAGGCACAGGCTGAAGACGGGGACCGATCCGGGCTTCGTCACGCGGCGGATGTCCCGGATGTCTCGGGGATTTCGGAGATCTCGTGGGCGGCGACCCGCGCGAAGGCGGCCGCTACGGTGCCGTCGAGGCCCGGCGTGGTGTCGAGGCCGGCGAGCTCCGCCGGGGTCGCCCAGCGCACGGCCAGCGCTTCCGGTCCCGCCACCGGCTCGCCGCCGGTCCACAGGGCGGCGTGGGGATGGACCACGTAATGGTGGCGCGTCCGGCCATCCGCGGCGCGCAGGATGATCTCGGTGGGGGGCAGCACGCCGACCACCGTTGCCGCGAGGCCGACCTCTTCGCGCAGCTCGCGCAGGGCCGCCTCGGCCAGGGCCTCGCCGGCCTCGACGAGGCCGCCCGGCAGGGTCCAGACCCCGCGCATGGGCGCGTTGGCCCGGGCGGCGAGGAGCACCCGGTCGCCCCGGATCACCGCGATGGAGGCGCCGACGAAGGGCCGCGCCGGGAACAGCCGCGTGGCGTCGTCGGACGGATCGGTTTCACTCATGGGTCGGGATTCACCACGGCGATGCGCCCGTCGGCAAGGCCGACGAGGAGGCGGGCGGCCGGTCCCGTCCCGAGGGTGACGACGCCGAAGGCGGCGGGCGCCGGCAGGGGAACACGGGCGCGCTCCGTCACGGCGCCCTTGAGGGAGAGAACCGCCAGGGCCGAGCGGTCCGCCACCGGCAGGGCGAGGTCCACGGCCCCGTCGCGGGGGAGGAGCGCCGCCAGGCCGGGACCGCCCTCGCCGGGGGACGCGGCGTCGTAGCCGGATGCCGCGTGAAGGGCGCGCAAGGTCCCACCCTCGTAGGCCCAGAGTCCGAGCCGGGTGGCGCCGCCGGCCGGCCCCGTCACGGCGATCTGCGGCCGGCCGGTGCCGGAGAAGTCCGCGACGCCGGCCACCTGGAGCGGCTTGCCGGCCTCCACGGGGCCGCGCGCCCGCACGCTCCAGCCGGCCTCGGCGGCCTCCGCCACCGCCAGCGAAGACCCGTCCCCGGTCTCGGTGACGGCGACGATGGCGGGGCGCCCGTCGAAGGTCGCGATGTGCGGGGACCGCAGGGCGAAGGCGGCCTCGGGGGCGGGCCGCACCGTCGCGGTGGCCACCGGCACGGGTTTCGGCTCGGCGCTCATGGGAACGGCCTTGCGCTCGCGGATCACGAGGGCGCCCGCCCCCGCGCGGCCCCCGGCCGTCACCGGCTCGGCGAGGTGGGCCGACAGGGCCCCGGCGACGGCCCGGCGCGAGCCCGCAAGCGCCCCGCGCGGGGTCTCGGCGGCGGCCAGTCCCGCCACGGCCTCGCGGCCCAGGAGCGTCACGGTCACCCGCCCGTCCACGAGGGCGAGGGCGGCGCCCCCCGCCTCGCCCCAGACCACGGCGATGGGCGCGCCGTCCTCGGATGCGCCCGCTTTCGGCCGCGCCAGGGGCAGGAGGCCGGAGGTCGCCACGGCCACGGCGACCTCGCTGCCGGGGCCGCGCAGGGCGCTCGCGGCGAACGGCAGGTCGAGGAGGGTGACGGACGGCTCGGCGGCGGCCGGGAGCGGCGTGGCGAGGAGCAGCAGGGCGACGAGGAGCGCGGGCCGCGCCACCCGTTCAGACATGCTGGCCGCCGTTGATGTGCAGCTCGGCGCCGTTCACGTAGGACGAGGCCTCGGTGCACAGGAAGTAGATGGCTTTCGCCACCTCGTCGGGGGTGCCGAGGCGGCGCTGGGGAATGCCGGCGACGATCTTGTCCGTGCCGGGCGAGAGGATGGCGGTGTCGATCTCGCCGGGCGAGATCGCGTTGACGCGCACCCCGAGGGGGCCGAAATCGCTCGCCATCTCGCGGGTGAGGCCGGCCAGCGCCGCCTTCGAGGTGCCGTAGGCGGCGCCCGCGAAAGGATGGACGCGGGAGCCCGCGATGGAGGTGACGTTGACGATGGAGCCCTTGGCCCGGGTCAGTTCCTCGCACAGGCCGCGCGCCAGGAGGAGCGGCGCGAACACGTTGACCTGGAACACCTTGCGCCAGTCGCCGAATTCCGTGGCGATGGCGCCGAGGCGCTCGCCGTTGGCGCCCTTGGGCGAGATGCCGGCATTGTTGACGAGTGCGTGGAGCAGGCCGCCCTCGTCGGCCAGCCGCCCGGCCACTTCCCGGATCCCCCGCATGGTGTCCTCGGGATCGGCCAGATCGACCTGGAGGTGATCCTCCGGGCCCATCTCCCACGGACAGTTCTCGGGAAACGCGTGGCGCGAGCAGGTGATGACCCGCCAGCCGGCCGCGGAGAACCGCTTGACCGTGGCGTGGCCGATGCCGCGGCTCGCGCCCGTGAGCAGCATGACGCGCCGGCGTTCGTTGGAGGATGTGGCCAAGACCGTTCCTTCAGGATCGGGAGGCGGTTAACCGGAAGACATCCGCCACGCCGATCTCAAGGTCTAAGGGGCGCCGATCCTAAAATCCAGGGTCGATCCCGCGCCGCACCACGGACCGGCGGCGTCCGTCACGGATAGAGCCGCGCGCCGGCCCAGCCGTCGCCGGACCGCGTGAACCGGACCCGGTCGTGCAGGCGGAACGGACCGTCCTGCCAGAACTCCATCGCGACGGGCGCGATGCGAAAACCGATCCAGTTCTCCGGCCGCGGCACCGGGCCGTCCTCGAACCGGGCGGCCAGCGCCGCCACCTCCGCCTCCAGGGTGGCGCGGTCGGCGAGGGGCCGCGACTGGCGGCTGGCATGGGCGCCGATGCGGCTGTCGCGGGCGCGGCTGGCGAAGTACGCGTCCGCCTCCGCCGGCGTGACGGGCGACACGGGGCCGCGGGCGCGGACCTGCCGGCGCAGGCTCTTCCAGTGCAGCACGAGGGCGGCTTGGGGGTTCTGGGCCAGTTCCTCGCCCTTGGCCGAGGCGGTGTTGGTGTAGAACACGAATCCGCGCGCATCGACGCCCTTCAGGAGCACCATGCGCACGTCGGGCAGGCCGTCGGAGCCGGCGGTGGCCAGCGCCATGGCGTTGGCGTCGTTGGGCTCCGCGGCCTCGGCCTCGGCCATCCAGACGCCGAACAGCGCCCACGGATCCGTGGCGCGGGTGAAGTCGGCCGCGGGGGCGGGGTCATCGATCCTTAACCGATCCAAGGCGAACATCCTGCGAGCGTGAGATCCGGGTCGGGGGGCACCGACGTGGGGCGCGGTTGGCCGTCGGTCCTCTCCCGTCGTGAGTTCAAGTGTAATGCGTCGGTGCGACTTTAGAGCGAAACGGCCGGCGGCCAACATCCCCGCCGCCGGTTTTTCGAAGCGGAGCCTTGGGACGTGGCGGGCCGTGGTCGCCCTCACCTTCCTGCCCCTGTCGGGCTGCGGCCTGCCGATCATCACCTTCCAGACGGAGACCGTCGCGGAGGCCGCCCCGCCGCCCGAGCCGACGAGCACGGGGAGCATCGAGCGCCATCCGGTGGGGTTCGGCCAGGACCTCGGCACCGAGGACTGGCGCCGAGCCCACGCGGCCCTGTCGGTGGCCCTCGATCCGCAGGGCAACGGCCGCCCGGTGAAGTGGGACAATCCCGAGACCAACCTGCGCGGCTCCGTCAACCCGACGGGCCTGCCTTACGTCTCCAACGACCAGATCTGCCGCGACTTCCTCGCCTCGGTGATCGCCCCGGGCCGCAGCCGGTTCCTGCGCGGCACCGGCTGCAAGCCGTCGGGCGGCGAGTGGACCCTGAAGCGGGTGCGCGGAACGAAGGCGGCGATCTGACGCCGGGGGATCGGACGCCGAGGGATCGGGCGGGAGGCGTCGCGCGTTGCCAGGGGTGGACCGGCGCATCCGTGATGCGCCGGCGAAATCTGGAAGGCTCGCGTTGCGAAGCCGCCGCGAACCGTCCACATCAGGCACGATGATTCCGGGGGGGCGGCACCACCGGCTCCCCACGGCACCGAGACATATCTGACCGATGCGCAATCCCTACGACGTGCTGGGCGTGCCCAAGGGCGCCAGCGAAACCGACATCAAGAAGGCCTACCGCAAGCTCGCCAAGGCCTACCACCCCGACCGCAACGCCGGCGACGCCAAGGCCAAGGACCGCTTCGCCGAGGCGAACTCGGCCTACGAGATCCTGGGCGACGCCGGCAAGCGCGGGCAGTTCGACCGGGGCGAGATCGACGGCGACGGCAAGCCCCGCGCCAGCGGGTTCGAGGGGTTCGGCGGCTTCGGCGGCGGCGGTGGCGCCCGGGCCGGCGGGTTCGGCTTCGAGCAGGCGGCCCGGGGACGCGGCGCCGGCGGGCCCGGAGGCGGCGGGCCCGGTGGCATGGGCGACGACATCTTCTCGCACCTGTTCGGCGAGGCGTTCCGGGCCGGCGCCGGCCCGCGCGAGCCGGCCAAGGGCGACGACGTGGCGGCCGAGCTCAGCGTGACCCTCGAGCAGGTGGCGAGCGAGGAGAAGCTGCGCCTGTCCCTGCCGGGCGGGCGCGACGTCGACGTGGTGGTGCCGCGCGGCGTGGTCGACGGTCAGGTGATCCGCCTGCGCGGCCTCGGAGCGCCGGCCGGGCGCGGCGCGCCGGGCGACGCGCTGCTCACCATCCGCATCCTGCCGCACCCCCGCTTCACCCCGGACGGCGCGGATCTGCGCGCCTCCGTCGAGGTGCCCCTCGAGGACGCGGTCCTCGGCGGGCCGATCCGGGTGCCGACCCTGACGGGCGCCGTCGAGATGCGGATTCCGGCCATGACCGGTTCGGGCCGCACCTTCCGCCTAAAGGGCAAGGGCCTGCCGAAGAAGGACGGCACGCGGGGCGACCTGTTCGCCACCACCGCCATCGCCCTGCCCGACGCCGAGGACCCGGCGCTCACCGACTACGCCAAGGCCCGGCGCGCCGCGCGGGTGGGGTGAACCGACCCGGAAAATCCCGGACTTCCGTCACCGCCATGCCTCCGCTAAGAGTGCCCGCGGCGCGTGCCGTTCAAGGGTGCGCGCGGCGCGTGCCGTCCGTCCGGTCCCTCCGGCCGGGCCTCGTCACGCCCAGCGGACGCTTCTGGCTCAGGTGACTTCATGGCGGACACGAATCCGGTTCACGATCACGTCGGCGGCTTGCTGGCCGGCAAGCGCGGCCTGGTGCTCGGTGTCGCCAACAACCGCTCCATCGCCTGGGGCATCGCGAAATCCGCCGCCGCCCACGGGGCCAAGCTCGCCTTCACCTATCAGGGCGACGCCCTGAAGAAGCGCGTCGAGCCCCTGGCCCGCGAACTCGACGCCCACGTGGTCGGCCATTGCGACGTCACCGACCCGGCCTCCATCGACGCGGTCTTCGCCGCCACCGCGGAGGTGTTTCCCGAAGGCCTCGACTTCGTCGTCCACTGCATAGCCTTCTCGGACAAGGACGAGCTAACCGGCCGCTACCTCGAGACCTCGGAGGCGAACTTCACCAAGTCGCTCCTGATCTCGTGCTACTCGTTCACGGCGATCGCCCAGCGCGCCGAGGCGCTGATGACGAACGGCGGCTCGCTCCTGACCCTGACCTATTACGGCGCCGAGAAGTGGATGCCGCACTACAACGTCATGGGTGTGGCGAAGGCGGCCCTGGAGGCCTCCGTGCGCTATCTCGCCGCCGACCTCGGCCCCTCGAAGATCCGCGTCAACGCCATCTCGGCCGGCCCGATCAAGACCCTGGCGGCGTCGGGCATCGGCGACTTCCGCTACATCCTCAAGTGGAACGAGTACAACGCCCCCCTGCGGCGCACGGTCACCATCGAGGAGGTCGGCGAGACCGCCGCCTACCTCGTCTCCGACATGAGCCGCGGCATGACCGGCGAGATCCTCCACGTCGACGCCGGCTACCACGTGGTGGGCATGAAGAACCCGGAAGCGCCGGACCTCAGCCTCGACAAGGACTGAGCCGGGACGCTCCGTCACCCGGCCCCTTCGTCCTCGCGCGCCATGAAGTCGGCGATGAGGGCGAAGTAGCCGGGCAGGAGGTCGGCGAGCACCGCGCCCCCGGCCGGCGTCACCGTGATGCGCTTGGCCCTGCCGTCCCCCGGGACCGGAGCGCTGCCGAGCAGGCCCGCCCGCACCAGGGCCCTGACGGTGTCCGTCACGACGGGGCGCGAGATGTCGAGCCGGTCGGCGATTTCGCTGGCGAGCAAGCCGCCTTGCCCCGTCCCCCCTTGTCC
>NZ_VRUZ01000106.1:0-12987 GCF_008039485.1 Methylobacterium sp. WL69
GGTCGGAGGTCTCCGACGGGGGCTGCAGGTCGGAGGTTTCCGACGGGGCCTGCGGAGTGGGGATCTCCGACAGGGGCTGCGGGGCAGAGGTCTGCGACTGCAACCGTTTGCCGATCTTGAACAATGCCATCTCGCCTTCCCCAGCCGCGCACGCGGCGCAGGCGCCGTGTGCGCGGCTGATGTTTACGAAGGGAGGGACGCTGACAACTCGTATCCGTGCGAAATCTCGGAAAGCGTGGCCGCAAACGCGAGATCCGCCATGACGAACGCCGCTCTCGCAAGGGCCGGCGCCTCGCGGCCGGCTTCCGCCGCCTCAAGGACTTCCGGCGCCTCGCCACGCGATACCGCAGGTTCGCCCGCCACGGGGCCTCGGCCATCGTGCTCGCCGCCGGCACAGCTCCCCGGTGCCGATGGAGTCGAGCCCCTGGGAACCGTGCCGCATCGCTCGACCTCGCCGGCGACCGACGACGCCCCGCCGCCCGATCTGATCACGGGCCGGCGGGGCGGGACGTTCATGTCTCGGCTGATATGCTAATTGTTCAGTCCCGAGGTGAGATGGGTCGGATCGTATCTGAAGCGGTCTGGATCGTCTGCCCAGGCCCGGCAGGTCGCCACGTATGGCGTGAGGCCGCGTCGGGTCTTGAGCCGCCGGGCAAAGTTGTAGGCATCGAGGAAGGCGGCGAGGTGGTTCCGTAGTTGGTCGTGGCGGTCGTCGTGGTCGCACTTGACGGTTGCCTCCTTGAGGGTCCGGTTCACGCGCTCGACCTGGCCATTGGTCCACGGGTGGTTTGGCTTGGTCAGCCGAGGCTCGATGTCGTGCGCCCGGCAGATCCGGTCGAAGCGGTTGACGCGGTACAGGGCGGTCGGGCCCCGGCGGTTCTCGGGCGGCTCGGCGAACGGGATGCCGTTGTCGGTCAGGATGGTGTGCAGGCGGTAGGGACAAGCCTCGATGAGCGCCTCCAGGAAGCCGCAGGCCACCGGCCGATCGGCGCGTTCGTGCAGCTGGGCGAAGGCGTATTTCGATGTCCTGTCGATGGCCACCCGGAGGTACAGCTTGCCTTCGCCGGTGCGGACCTCTGCGATGTCGATGTGGAAGAAGCCGATCGGATAAGCCTTGAAGCGCGACCGCTTGGGCTTGTCGCCGCCGGCCTCAAGTAACCGGCTGATCCCGTGGCGTGCAGACAACGATGCCGCGACGAGCGGGTCAGGTGCGGGATGGTGGCTTGAAGCGCGTAGAGGCAGTCGCCGAGCGGCAGGAGGGTGTGCCGGCGGAAGGCAACGATGATCGCCTCCTCTTCGGTCGTGAGCACGGTCGAGCGCGGCGTCTTCGGTCCCATCGCCGCGTCATGCCCATCACCGCGTCATGCACGAAGGCACGCTTGCGCCACTTCGCGACCGTTTTGAGGTTCAGTCCATGCTGTGCGGCGAGATCTTTGAGCGGAGCTTTCGATCGCTGTCGCGCTGCTCCGACCGCGTGCGTGGTCGTGGCGCAGCCGTGCAGACCCTGTCCCATAACGCCACCCGGTGTGCGGCGGCCTCAGCGAAACTGATGCCACCACACCGCGGGACTGCACACCTAGGAAAGCGCTCTGCCGAAATCCTGCTAGATCCCGGTCTCAAACGCCCATTGTTCCGTCCCGACCGTCTGCCCGCCGGTCACGGCCCACTGGCCCGACGTGACTTTGTCGCCGCTCACCTGGAAACTCGCGACGCCTCCGGACCCGGGAGCGCCGGCCGCCTGGAAGACGACCGACAAGACGGAGCCGGTGAGGATTCCGGTTCCGATCTGACGCGCGGATCCGATCTGCCAAACGATGCTGTAGGTGTCGCCGAGCTTCTTCACGGCAGCCTCGCCGCGATAGACCTGAGACTGGCCGGGGTTTCGCCCTTCGATCTTGTAGCGCCCCTCGATGGCCGCGGCCGGACAACTCGTGGCGGCCATGGCGGCAAGTGCCAGTGCGATTCTCATGGGCGTCCCATCCCTGTCGTGTCGGACGCAACGTAGGGCCCCATCCACCCCGCACCAAACCCGTCGCGCCGGCGGGGCAACGCCGCTCTACCGCAGGTGCCCGGCCTGCCGCAGGGCCTTTTCCACCTCCTCGCAGACCCGGTGCATCCCGTCGTCGTTTCGGACCGGCGGCGGCTGCCGCGGCACCATCGTTTCGAGCCGCGACGCGTCTTCCGGAAGCTCCGCCAGCCGACGCGCGACGCCGATCTTGTCGTCAGACCCGCGAGAGACCGCGGAAAGCAGCTTCCTGATCATGGGCGCCTTCTGATCCTCTGGCCCAAACAGTATCCGCACCGCGCACACATCGTTCCATCACATCGAAAACCATCAGGGTCGTCGCTGAAATCCAGCGTGCGTCCTGGGCGCGCCGGTATGACTTCGGGCCGAAGGGGCCTGACGGTGATGCCGGGCCCCGCGCCATCGGGGCCGTGACGGCCTTCCCGCGTGCGGTCGGCCTCGGGCCCGGCGGCATCGCCGGGCCGCTGAATCGTTCAACGATATCGAGCAAGACCCGACCTCGACCGGCTCGGCTCCGGCCACGGCGGGACTATGCGTGAGGCCCGCACGCGCCAAGACCCGCGAGGCTCGACAGAAACAAATGCTGGAGCGGAAAAGCCAAACAGCGTAATGATATTATGCGCTGATGAACCGAGTGAACAACATGAAAATTGTGCGAGCCTTTTCTGTTGCCGTGGCAATCTATTCAGTGTCCAGCTCAGCCATGGCCGGGTGTACATGCGCTTGTGTGGAGGGCGAAGCGCGAAACATATGCACTGATCCGAGGGACATGCAAATCATATGTCAGCGGATTTGTATCCAGCCGATCTATCCGAAAGGGTTTCAGCCTTCTGGCGGCGGGGGCGGTATCGATAGTCGGTCTGGCGGGCAGCAGCAAAACGGCACTGATATTGGATCAGGTCGAAATTGATCTTGCCACACAAGATGGCAATCTGATCGAAGTTGTAGTTGCTTTTCCCGTCTCCGATCGCATCAACTGCCGGAACGCCTTCGGAAACCTTGCCCATGACCGCCCGAACAGGCAGCTCGGCGCCGGCCGAACCCGGGCGGTGCCGACCCGCGTGTGGACCCCCCGAAAGGTTGGGGGGTGATCCTGGGTCTGGATGCCAGGGGGCCTGGGACGTGGGGACCGGAGACGATCGGCGGGCGCGGGGCCATGCCGCAAATGTCACAGCCGGGCTGTCCCCCGGAACGTGCGCGGGGCCAATCTTGTTGGGAGCTTTGGAAAACCTCGGAGAAACCAATGAAGAACGTCTGCACGATCGCCGTCGCCGCCACGGTCCTGTTCGCCGCGGGGTCGGCAGCGATGGCCGCGCCCTGCGCGGTCGGCACGACCACGAATGCCCAGGGCCAGGGCGCCGCGACCGACAAGACTTCCAAGGCGGACGGCACGTCGGATACGAAGGTCACCCCCGGCGCGAAAGCCGAGTCCCCCGGTACCGTCGGCGCCATGAACAACGTCGGCGGCAACACCCAGCCGGGCGGCGACGAGAAGAAGCCGGCCGAGGGTCAGGTCGTCAAGCCGGGCAGCAACGACTGCTGATCCGCAGGCGGGCGGTGATCCGCTCGATTCTACCGACACGAAGCCCGGCGCCGTCACTGGCGACCGGGCCTTTCCGGTTCTCACCGATCGTTCGTTCCTCGCCCTTCCCCCAGCGATCCAACGCGAACGCGCTGGATCAGCGGTTGCGAGCAGGCGATGAGCAGCGTGCCGCGGTCCGGACAGACTCCCTCACCTCGACAGCCGCCCTCCAGCGGCGACCTCGGCGGAATGCCCCGGTCGTCCGAGCGTCCACCGAAATGCATCCACGACGTCGGTTTTCGGGACGACCGCGACTGGAATGCCTTCCGCCTGTTCGGGGGGCCGCGCGTCCTTCATCGTCGCTGGGATTTCTACGCCACGCGCGACGTCGGGCCGGATGATACGGTCATTTTCGCCGAGGGCGATGAAACCCAGCCGGTGGCCGAACGAAACGCGACCGACCTCGACGAGCGCTGGCTGTCGCCCGAGGTCGCTGCGCAGACCGGCGCTGCCTTCGCCGCCGGTTGAGCGGCGTGAACGCCACCCCCTTTGCCCTGTCTCATCCGCAGTGCCGAAGCCGTTGTCGCGCCGGCGTCATGGATGGATGCGGATCGGCGAGACGTCCGGGGGCCAGGGTCGCCTCGCCAAAGACGGCGGAGGCGGCGAGCCTGCGGCGGCTCCGGGGGGATCGGCAGATCGCACGCCGGAAAAGTGTCCGCTGAGGCTCTCGATTGCGACCAGGGCAGGAACACACCCGCACGCTGCGGCTTGGTCCCCTGCATTTCGACAGGGATCAAAGCCATGAGCCAAGCCAGCGTGCCGAATGGGTCGGATCCGAAGCCTGAGGAAGCACCGGTTCCCGATCAGCGAGCTCCGAAGGTCGGACCGGAGCCCTCAGTCCCTCAGGAGGATGATCCGGAGATCGAGAAGACCGAAGAGCAGCCGAGCTGAGGCCGTCGTCGGACACCGCGATCAGGAGACGGGCCATGAGCAGCGCACCCGACGGGTCGGTCATTAGCCGCGATTCACCGCGGCCGGACCTCCTCGCTTTCGAGATCAGACACAAGATCTCCAAAGCCGATATCGAATGGATGTCGTCTCTAACCGACGAGGCCATGCAGTCCCTCGACAAGATCGACATGCTGATCATCATGTCGAACTATGAGGGATCGGATCTCGGTGCCACCTTCGACGGCTATGCGGCCAGCGTGAAAGCGCGCTCGGTCGCGCACATCAGGCGCTATGTCGTGGTTGGCGCCCCAACGTTCGCCAAGACGATGATCAACCTGTCCGGTTTCGTCATGCCCGTCGAAACCAAGACGTTCGATCTGGAGGACGAGGCGGCGGCGTGGGCCTGGCTCGCGCGAGACCTATCGGCCGCCGACTGATTGCGAGGGACGGCGATCTGCCGACGTCGCACTCGGATCGTCCGGGCCGCGACGCTGGTCCGGAAACGGCGTGCGGGTCGAGCGCGCGCCGTTTCCCATCAGCGCGCCGACGACGCCTCGGCGTCCGCAACCACCTGCACCGCGCGGACCGGGACGGTCGGCTTGGCTGCGGTCGTCAGGGTGGGCGTCGTGGTCAGATCACTGACGCTGCGAACCTTCTGAGTGTCACGCGCCTGCTCGCGGAAGACCGGCGGGGTCAGATAGGTCGCCTCACCCGCCACGGCGACGCCGGAGGTGGCGGACAGGATGGCGGCGAGGACGAGGAAGGACGCATTGCGCATGGGATGTATCCGGCTTGGGCGGCGGGGAGCCGCTCGATGGACGGATTAGAGCACGCTTATGTTGCGATGCGGCATGCTACTTTTGCATCGCAGCATAATGCTGCCGCCAGACGTTTTGTCCACTATAACGCAAGTTCGACAGGACCTGACCCGGTTACGACAGTTTCGAGGTATGCTCCCCACGCATTTCGAAGCTTTCGATGACCGCGTGGCGTAAAAATAACTTTCCGAAGACGAATAAATTTCTTGATGCCGTTGTTTCGGATCGAGAGGTCACCGCCTGCTCCGGTCCGTCACCAATCCTTGCGTCCACCCACGATCGGGATGAACCGGGCCGACCATGCCGTTCGGCTCGCAGGTGAGGAACGGGGACGGGCGATGCTTTTCCGCGATGGCGCCGTCGCCCGCCTCCGCCGGCACCGTGCCGAAGCGCAGACCGATGGCGTTGTTCAGGCGATCGAGTCCCGACGGCTCGACCTCACCCTCGCTCCGTGCCGCGGTCGGAGCTCGGGCACGCCGGTCTGCACGCGACATCCTTCGCGCGTGAGCCGAAATGGAGCGCGACCAACGCCATATTTACGATGCATCCCCAACCTATCGCCATCGCGGGACAAGGCAGGAATCCACCGGATTCCATGCTGATGCGGGGGCATCTTGAGACTGATCAGAATCTTGTTCGTCGCCGCGGTCGGCCTTACGAGCCTGTCCGCCTGTGTCGGCACCGATCCGCAGGCACGCCTGCGCGCGGGAGCCGGCACATCCTTCGCCTCCGCAGGCCCGCCCATGCCGGAACCCGTCGAGCCCGCACAGCGCCTGACCGCCGTCATGCCGGGCGAGCTGCTCTTCGAGCCGGGACGCGGGGGTGGCGGCATCAATCCGCAAGCTGTTCTCACGCGCACCAACAACCGCGTCGCGGACGCCTCGGCGCCGCCCCGGCGCATGGTCGCCCATGCGGCCCATCTCAGCAAGGCGCCTGTCTCTGCTGCGACGGCGGATTTGGGTGCCGTCCCGCAGACCTCCCCGTTCCTGGCCGCACGTCTGGGTCCGACCGACGCCCCCACGGGAACGCCCCCGGCCGTACGGTCGACGATGATGCCGCTCGCCGATGTCGAGGCGCACGCCGAAGTCGAGCAGCGCGCCCAGGCAAATCGGGATCGCCGCTTCGACGCCCAGGTCCGGCGCGCGAGCAGCAGCGTGTGCAGCGGATGTTTTCCAACGGCGGGTCGCAGACCCTCGCGGGCCAAACCATCGGCCGACGCGATGGACGATTAGATCGATGCTCAAACGGCCCCGCACGTCAGAGGTGGTTCTGAACCGCCCGCCGCTCGTGCGGTCTGTTCGAGCATGAGAGGGACGAAGGCGACCATGCGGCGATTTGCGAGCGTGCCGGGACAACGCTCGTAATCCTCGACGGGGCGGCGGCCGCGCGTCGTCCAGGCGAAGGAGCGCTCCACCACGAAAGCGTCGCGGCAAGACGACGAAGCCGCGCTTGGCCTCCGGGCGTCGGCGACCTCCAGTTCGATGCCGTCAAGCCTGCATGGCGGCTGAGCAAAGCCCAAATCCCCCATCCCGAAGGGATCAACCGGGTCTGGTAGGAACCGAACCAAGGTCTTGCTGAGACTTTGGTCTTTATGATGCGGGCGCGCCGTTTGCAGCATCGAGGCGGCGGTGGCGGATTTGGCTTGGCGCTTTTACGCGGCGTGGGCGGTGATGCAGCGGTTCATGCCGATCAAGCAACCGGAGGCCGAGCGCAGGAACGCCCGGATGATCCTTTCGGGCAACCGAGACGCTTGGGCAGGCGTGCGCGATGCGGCGCTCGGATCACGCCGCGGGCTGTGAGCGCGTAGAAGCGAGGACCCCGGAGGATGAGGCGCCCTGGCTCCACCCGGCCTCGGTCCGGCCGCGCCCTGTTCCGACCGCGAGCCCAGGGCGTCAGCGGTCCCTCGCGCGCAGGATCCAGATGACGCCGACCACGGGCACGATCAGCCCGAACAGGGTGAAAAAGAGAAAGCCGAAGTTCATCGCGCGCCGATTGCCGTAGTCCGTTCCCGCCTTATCGCTCACGCGCAGGCCGTAATCCAGACCAGCGGGATCGGCACCCGTGTGGCGGGGCGCTTTTTGCGGGGGAGCGTGGCCGGCGGAGATCCACGGCGCATATGGGAGGGGGATGCAAAAGACATCGTGCCAACGGCCACACCGGCGATTTCGCAGGGCGCGAGCCAATTTTTGGCCGAGGCCCGTGGCGAGATCCGAGGGGGCCGGTCTCGTGCTGGGCCCCCCGACACCGGCGATGCCGCAGCGGTCGATGGCCTGGGCGAAGCCATGGATTCGATGAATGTCCAGGGCCGGGCTCGATCGGTGCCGGAGGGCAAGGACGGCAGCGAGCGCGATGGCTGACGTGGAGGGTAAGCGCTTGGCGACGGCTGCCATGTGCAGGTGTGGCCTATCGCGGGATCGAAGGCAGCCTGCGCCTGGGCCGCCACCGCCGGGCCGTCGAGCGTGGGCTGGCGTGGCAGGCCCGCGTCCGTCGCTTGGCCGTCCGCTCCGAACGCCGCACGGACATTCAGCTCGTCTCCATGAACCCTGGCCTGCATGAACCCTGGCCTGCATGAACCCTGGCCTGCATGAACCCTGGCCTGCATGAACCCTGGACTTCGCGCTTCCTCACCCTCAACCAGCGCCAACGGTTCTGCTAGACGGTCTTGGTCCCCACCTGAGCGGCCGGTGGCCGCCGTGCCGTTCGCATCATCCCGGGGATGGGGTCATGGTGGTCCTCATCGCGCGTCGGCGTCGGAGCGCCCGGCCCTGGTCGGCGCTGCCTCTCGACGTCGGTCGCCGGTCGAGCGTCGTGAAACCCCCATCTCGGGTAGATTCTCAAAAGTGGAAATCCCATGAGCAGTTTGAAGTTCGGAACGAGCGGCCTGCGCGGCCTGGTGACGGATCTCGTCGGATGGCCGAGCTACGCCTATGCCACGGCGTTCTTCCGCGCTCTCGCCTCCGAAGCCGTCGCCGTCCGTGAGGTCGTGATTGGGCGCGACCTGCGCGACAGCAGCGCCGGCATCGCCGCGACTGTCGCGTCCGCGGCGGCGGCCGCCGGCCTCACGGCAATCGACTGCGGCGCCGTGCCGACCCCCGCCCTGGCGCTGGAGGGAATGCGGCGGGGGGCGTGCGCCGTGATGGTGACGGGGAGCCACATCCCGCAAGACCGCAACGGCCTGAAGTTCTACCGGCCCGAGGGGGAGATCACGAAGGCCGACGAAGCCGCCATCCTGGCCATCCTCGGCGATGTCGCGACGGTCGGATCCATGGGGCCGGACGTGGCGGCCACGCCGGAGCCGGGAGCGCTCGATCGCTACCAACGGCGCTACCGCGATGCCTTCGCTGCCGAAAGTTTGGCGGGCCTGCGCATCGCCGTCTATCAGCAGAGTTCCGTCGCCCGCGATATCCTCGCCAACCTGCTCGCCGCCTGCGGTGCCGAAGTCGTGACGCTCGGCCGCTCCGAGACGTTCGTGCCGATCGACACCGAAGCGCATCGCCCCGAAGACATCGCCTTCATCCGGGACGTGGCGGCATCGGCGCGATTCGATGCGCTCGTGACCACCGACGGCGATGCCGACCGGCCGTTGGTCGCCGAGTCCCACGGTCGAATCCTGCGGGGGGACGTGCTCGGCCTCATCACGGCGCGTTATCTGAGCGCCGACGTGGTGGTGGTCCCGGTGACGGCGGGTTCGGCCATCGAGCGGGCCGGAGGTTTCGAGCGCGTGCTGCGCACCAGGGTCGGCTCGCCCTTCGTCCTCGCCGGCATGGCGCAGGCCCGCCGGGACGGGGCGAAGGCCGTCGTGGGCTTCGAGGCCAATGGTGGGTTCCTGCTTGGATCGGATGTCGTTGTCGACGGTCGGGCTCTGCCAGCCCTCCCGACCCGCGACGCGATGCTGCCGATCCTCGCGACCCTGGCGGCGGCACGGCGCATGGGGGTCGGGCTGGCGGATCTCGTGGCCGGGCTCGATGTGGGCGAGACCGCGAGTGACCGCCTCCCCGACACGCCACCGGCACAGAGCAGCCGCTTCCTGCAGCGGCTGGCGGACGCCGAGTTTCGTCGTGCGTTCTGCAGGCCCGTCGGCGAGGCCGATGCGGTCGACATGCAGGACGGCACGAAGATCGCGCTGGGCGGTGGACGAACGATCCACTTCCGCGCGTCGGGCAACGCCCCGGAACTGCGGTGCTATGCGGAAGCCGGAACGGTCGGGGAGGCCGAGGATCTGGTCCGGTGGGGCCTCACGGAGGCATCGGCCGCCATGAAAGACGGGCCTGTCCTGCGAGAATGAAGACGTCGCGTTCACACGAATCGGGGCTGAAGGCTCATGGAGATGGGGGGGCGCAAGGTTGCTTCGCGTCGGATGACATCCGCGCTCGCGGCAGACTTCCCATGGGCGTACCTCACCATGGGCGTAACTCACCCGGCCCCCAGTCTCGGAGCCTGTTCGAGGCCTTCAGCCGGCCGCCCCCCTCCGTCTCGTGTGCCAACACTCGGCGGGGCGTGGCGGGCGCGACGAGCGCGCTTGCCGCCCCGGCGCACGGTCTCCGGCGGGTTCCGGCGCTCGCTCTCGTGTCGGCCAATGGGCAGGATCGCGACACGCTGCCCGCCTTCGAGAACGGCGAGGAGACTGGGGCCAGCCTGCGTCTCACCGTCTTCGACGGTGCCTTCACGGCCGGATGCGCACAGACTGATGCCGCATGCAATCGGCTCAGACGACGGCGGGCCCTCGTGGCGTCAGTTTCCGCTCCTGGCCGACCGAAATCCCAACCACGTCGTGTAGGTCAGCACCGCGAACAGCAGCCCTGCTGCCATGCGGTCCCAGATGCCTTCGGCGATCAGCGCGACGATCAGGCAGACCAATGTCGCAATGGTTATGAGGGCCGGCGCTGTCCAGATGTGATGGGCGGGGCCAGGATGGCATTTCATTCCGCGGGTTCCCCATCGGCGCTTGCTCGGCTTGGGTAAGCAACTGCTCGAACCACGGATCGGCGCCTGCGCACGATCCAAAGATAGAGTCCGCTGACGAGTAGCCATATGGTGGCGAGGTCGAGGACCGCCCATAGGATCTTCAGTGGCAGGCCCCCGTAATCACCGAAATGCAGTGGCTGCGAGAGCATCAGCGCCTGCATGTACCAGGGCATGTCGCGCAGTTCGGTCAGTGTACCCGTCTCCCCGTCTACGAGGGCCGGCTTGAGCAGCCGTGCGGTCAGGGGACTCGCGCCGGCCATGAACACTGCGTAGTGATTGCGGCTCGTGAGGATCGAGCCAGGGAAGGCGATCAGGGTCAGGGTCATGTCGGGAGCCGCCGCCCTGGCATGGGAGACGACAGTCTCGAGGGAGGCGAGTCTGCGCGGCGGTGGCGCGTCGCGGTAGCGGCCGGTCATTTCGGCGAGTTGACCACCTTGCCAGAGTTTCAGCATCAGGTCGGCCCAAGTATTGACCATGCCGGTCGTGCCGACCACGAGCATCCAGGCCAGCGTGGCGATACCGACGAGGCTGTGCAGGTCGAGCCAAGCGATGTGTCTCGCTCGGCCATGCCGCACCGTTCCGAAAGCGAGCTTGCCCCTGAAGGGACCGTAGAGTGCGACCCCCGACACGATCGCCAGGAGGAAGCAGAAGGCCATCAGGCCGAGGAAGAGCTTGCCGGGTAGGCCGAGGAACAGATCGGCATGGAGCTTCAGCAGGAAGGCGACTGGTCCCTCGCTCGGCTTCGGCGCCTCCAGAACTGTGCCGCCGCGCCAGTCGATCGCGACGAGGTTGTTCTCTTCGTAGGGGCTGTCGATGCTGCGGCCCATCGCGACGTTGATGAGATGGGGCTCGTCGCGGTCGAAGCCGATGAACTGGATCACCTCGCCCGGTCGCCGATCGTAAGCCGCCTCGACCACGCGGTCGAGAGAGACGCGCGGGGCGCCGTCCGGTCCCTTCGACAGGTCCGGCTGATAGCCGAGGGCATGATTCAGCTCGTGGTGGAAGATCAGCGGCAGGCCGGTCAGGCAAAGCAGCAGAAGAAATCCCGTGCAGATCAGGCTCGTCCACGTATGAATGTTCGACCAGATCCGCAGAGAGCGAAGGTGCGGCGCTCTCCGAGCGGGCCCGCTTTCCGGGAAATCCATCACTGAAGACGGACGGTGAGGCCGGCGCCGAACGTACGCCCCTGTCCAACGATGAGGCCGATCGTCGTCGGCGACAGGTAGGAACCAAACGCCTCGTAGCGGACATCCGTCAGATTGCGTGCGAACCCGTAGAGGCTGAAGCGCTCGTTCTGAATGCCGGCCGTCAGGTTGACGATACTGAACGGCTTGAGCTTGAGGTTGTTGGCCGGATCGCTGGTCCGGATCCCGACATACTGGTACTCGACCCGGCCGAAGACGTGGCCGGCGAAATCGTGACCCGCGAAGTCGCCGAAGGCGAGCGGATGCTTGAGGTCGAGTGCCGCGTTACCGTTCCAGCGCGGGATGTTCGGAACCGTGTTGCCGCTGCGGACCCCCGTCGCGTCGGCGAGCGGCACGTCGACGAGCTCGGACTCGATGAAGCCGATACCGCCGCGCAACGAGAGCAGATCTGAGAGGGCGTAGGCGGCCTCGGCCTCGAAGCCCGTGGTGTGATAGTCGTAGGGGACGTAGCGGAAACCGAAGGTGTTGATGTCGTAGCTGAAGGTCGGTCCGTTTTTGGCGTCGTTGTAGAAGCCGGCCGCCGACAGGTTCAGCCTCCCATCGAGCAGCGCGGCCTTGAAGCCGCCCTCATAGGTCCAGCCTGTGGTCGCCTGGAAGGGGCGCGCCGCCTGGCCGAGCGGTGAGCCGGAGGCGAATTGCTCGAAGCCGCCGGAGGAGTGCCCGCGCGCGAGGCTGACATAGGTCATGAACTCGGGGGTCCATTTGTAATCGAGCGCGGTGCGGCCGACGAGGTAGGTGTCCCGGAATCGGCCAACCTGCGAGAAAAAGGGAACCGTGCCCGGGAAGCCGTTCGTGGTGTAGCGGTTGTCATAGTCCTGGTTGTCGTGCGCGAGCCTGAGGCCGCCGGTCAAAAACAGCTTCTCGGTGAGCGGTACCGTGGCCTCGCCGAAGGCACCGTAGGTCTGCGAACTGATCTGCGTGTCGAAATTGCCGTTGGCGAGCGGCGAGGGCAGTGCGGTCAGTGTCTTGAACTGGTGGATGTCGTAGTCGGACCGGAAATAATTCAAGCCCGCGACCCACTTCGCCGCGCTGTCGGGATGCGACGTGATGCGGATCTCCTGGCTGAACACGGTCTCGCGTTGGGAAATGCGGCCCTTGTCCGTGAAGGGATTGGCGAACGCGGAGGGAGGCCTACCGAAGAGACTCGCGTAGAAATACGAGTCGGTGATGTCGACGATGTTGAGCGCGTTGACGTGTTGGAAGCCGGTCACAGCGGTCAGGCGACCCATCTCGAGCTCGCGCGTGACGGTGAGATTACCCCCGGCGATCTCGCGATCCGCCGTCTGGTGGATGTCGGTGCCGCTGGTCGGATAACGGTAGCTTGGCCCGCCGCGCAGAACGAATTGCGGGACGTTGCCTTGCTCGTTGTTGTATGTCCGTCGTCAGATGATTTGGGACATTCAGCGGTGTTCAGGAGCGGAGGCTCTGGTCCATCTGGGGTGAGAGGTTAGGCGGCCTGCGCGTGGTGGCGCAAGCGGCGATCCATCAGGGTCTGGCGCT
>NZ_VRUZ01000107.1:0-12807 GCF_008039485.1 Methylobacterium sp. WL69
CCCCTGGCCCCTCCCCGTAAGGGCAGGGCGATCGCATAGGGCGTTTGGGGCGTTGGGACCTCCCGCAACGCTGTGTCATCCCGGGGCCGCGCAGCGGAACCCGGGACCCAGAAACACAGGTTTTGCAAGGCTTTGCGCTGTCGGCGGCTCTGGATTCCGGGTTCGCCTGCGGCGCCCCGGAATGACACCGGAGGTCATCTGCGATCGCCCTGCCGCAAGGGGAAGGGGACCCGCGCCGGGCTGGAGGCGCGGGGTCGCGCTCACAGATCCGGCGAGAGCGGCATCTGGATCGAACCGTCCAGGAACTTCGTCGGCCCGTCCGCCCCCGGATTGATGTCGAACTCGAAGATCTTGGTCGGAATCCACAGGGTCGCGCAGGCGTTGGGGATGTCGACGACGCCCGAGATGTGGCCCTGGACCGGCGCCGTGCCGAGGATCGAGTAGGCCTGGGCGCCCGAATAGCCGAACTTCTTCAGGTACTCGATGGCGTTGAGGCAGGCCTGGCGGTAGGCGACGGTCACGTCGAGGTAATGCTGCTTGCCGTGCTCGTCGACGGAAATGCCCTCGAAGATGAGGTGATCGTCGAATTGCGGCGTGACCGGCGACGGCTTGAAGATCGGGTTCCTGATCCCGTACTTGCGCATCCCGTCCTTGATCAGGCTGACCTTAAGGTGGACCCAGCCCGCCATCTCGATGGCGCCGCAGAAGGTGATCTCGCCGTCGCCCTGGCTGAAATGCAGGTCGCCCATGGAGAGGCCCGCCCCCGGCACGTAGACCGGGAAGTAGATTTTTGAGCCGCGCGACAGGTCCTTGATGTCGCAATTGCCGCCGTGCTCGCGCCCCGGCACCGTGCGGGCGCCCGTGGCCGCCGCCTTGTCCTTCGCCTCGCCCTTGAGCCGGCCCATATGGGCGGTGGGCCCGAAGGGCAAGGTGGCGAGCGCCGGTACCCGGTTGGGGTCGGTGTCGAACAGGGCTTTTTCGCGGGTGTTCCAGGTCTCCAGCATCTTCGGATCGGGTAGGCAGCCGATGAGGCCGGGATGGATCAGGCCGGGGAAGCGCACGCCGGGGATGTGCCGGGATTTCGTGAACATGCCCTCGAAGTCCCAGATCGACTTCTGGGCCTGGGGGAAGTGCTCGTCCAGGAAGCCGCCGCCGTTCTTCTTGGAGAAGAAGCCGTTGAAGCCCCACTGGCTCTCGGGCTTGGCGCCGATGTCGAGGAGATCGACCACCAGGAGGTCGCCGGGCTCGGCGCCCTCGACGCCGATGGGGCCGGACAGGAAGTGGACGATGGACAGGTCGATGTCGCGCACATCGTCGGCGGAATCGTTGTTCTTGATGAAGCCGCCGGTCCAGTCGTAGGTCTCGACGATGAAGTCGTCGCCGGGCTTGACCATCGCCACCATGGGGATGTCGGGGTGCCAGCGGTTGTGGACCATGTCGTTGTCGTAGGCCGACTGCGTGAGATCGACCTTGATCAGGGTCTCTGCCATGGGTCTCTGCTCCCTTCCCTGGACGTGAGGACATGCGTCCCCGTTTCGCGGAGGCCGGTGGGACGGCCTTGCGCAAGCGATGATGTTTCGCGGTCGGCGAGGGGCTTCGTGACCCCTCGCGAAAAACTCACACCGAGAGGAAGCGGGCGACCTGGGCCTCGTCGATGTCGGCGCGGAGCGACTCGTGGACGATGTGGCCGTTCTCGATGACCAGCACCCGGTCGGCGACGTCGAGGGCGAAGCTCAGCACCTGCTCGGAGACCACGATGGACAGGCCGCGCGCGTCGCGGATCTTCTTCAGGGTCCGGCCCATCTCGCGGATGATCGAGGGCTGGATGCCTTCCGTCGGCTCGTCCAGCAGCAGCACTTTCGGCCGGCTCGCGAGGGCGCGGGCGATGGCGAGCTGCTGCTGCTGGCCGCCGGACAGGTTGCCGCCGCGCCGGCCCTTCATCTCGAGGAGCACCGGGAACATCTCGTAGAGTTCCCCCGGCACCCGGCGCTCGTTGGTCACCGTCAGGCCGGTCTCGATGTTCTCCTGCACGGTCATGGCCGAGAAGATCATCCGGCCCTGCGGCACGTAGGCGAGGCCCCGCGCCACCCGCTGGTGGCTCTTCAGGGCCGCGACCTCGGTGCCGTCGACCCGGATCGACCCGGATTTCACCGGCACGATGCCCATGAGGGTCTTCATCAGCGTGGTCTTGCCCATGCCGTTGCGGCCCATGACGGCGACGATCTCGCCGGGCGCGATGGCGATGTCGAGGCCGTGCAGGACCTCGCTCTGGCCGTAGGCGGCGTGGAGGTCGCCGATCGCCAGCATCGGCTGGACGCCGCCCTGGACGAACGGGGCGGGGGCGGGGGCGGAAGACGGCGCGGTCTGGAGCATGATGCCGTTCCTCTCAGTGGCCGAGATAGACTTCGATGACCTTCGGGTCGTTCTTGACCCGCTCCATCGAGCCCTCCGACAGAACCTTGCCCTGGTGCAGCACGGTGACCCGGTGGGCGATGTCCTCGACGAACTTCATGTCGTGCTCGATGACCAGCACCGAGCGGCCGACGATGATCTGGTTCAGGAGCTCGGCGGTCTTGATGCGCTCGCCGACGCTCATGCCGGCCACCGGCTCGTCGAGCATGAGCAGCTCCGGGTCCTGGATCAGCAGCATGCCGATCTCGAGCCACTGCTTCTGGCCGTGGCTCAGAAACTCGGCCCGCTCCAAGAGCTGGTCCTTGAGGAAGATCATGTGGGCGACCTCCTCGATGCGGTCGCGGACCTCGGCGTCGCGCTTGAAGGTCAGCGCCCCGAACACCGAGCGGCCGCGCGGGAACGAGATCTCCAGGTTCTCGAACACCGTGAGGTCGTCGTAGATCGACGGCGTCTGGAACTTGCGGCCGACCCCGGCCTGCACGATGGCGCTCTCGGACAGCTTGGTGAGCTCCTGGCCCTTGTACTTGATGGAGCCGGAGCTGGCCTTGGTGCGCCCGCAGATGAGATCGAGCACCGTGGTCTTGCCGGCGCCGTTGGGGCCGATGATGACGCGGATCTCGTTGGGGTCGACGTAGAACGAGACGTCGTTGACCGCCTTGAACCCGTCGAAGGAGACGGTGAGCGCCTCCACCGCCAGCAGGAAGTCCTTTTCCGCCGGGGCGGCGCCGATAATGTGCGAGGGGAGAAGCGCGGCGTTCATTCCGAAAAAATCCTACTCGGCCGCGTGGGGGAGGGCGACGGCGGGCGCGGGCGCGAGGGCCTTCACGCGCCGGGTCAGGCGGGGCTCGACATAGGTCCGGTAGATGCCAGCCAATCCGTTGGGGAAGGCCAGGACCACGAGGATGAACAGGCCGCCGAGGCCGAACAGCCACAGCTCCGGAAAGCTCTCCGAGAAGCTGGTCTTGGCCCAGTTGACCAGGAGCGTGCCCCAGACGGCGCCGAACAGGGACAGGCGCCCGCCGACGGCGGCGTAGATCACCATTTCGATGGACGGCACGATGCCGACGAAGGACGGCGACATGAACCCGACCTGCAGGGTGAACATCGCCCCGCCGATGGCGGCGAACACCGCCGCGAGGCAGAACGCGAAGGTCTTGAAGCTGGCCACCTGGTAGCCGGAGAAGCGGACCCGGTCCTCCTTGTCGCGCATGGCGACGAGGATGCGCCCGAGCTTCGAGCGCTTCACGTACTGTGCGAACAGGATGCAGGCGACGAGGAGGCCGCCGTTGAGGAAGTAGAGGATGTTGTGGGCGCGGTCCGTGCGGATGTCCCAGCCGTTCAGGGTGCGCAGGTCCGTGATGCCGTTGATGCCGCCGGTATAGCCCTGCTGGCCGACGATGAGGATCGTCAGGATGGCGGCGATGGCCTGGGTGATGATGGCGAAGTAGGTGCCGCCGACGCGGCGGCGGAACATGGCCGAGCCGATGACGAAGGCGAAGAACGCCGGCACCACGAGGACGGCCAGGATCGTGAACGGCAGGCTGGTGAACGGCTTCCAGAACCACGGCAGTTCGGTGATCTGGTTCCAGTCCATGAAGTCGGGGATGCCCGGCGTCGACTGGATCTTCGTGTTCGCGACGCTGGAGGCTTCGAGCTTCAGGTACATGGCCATGAGGTAGCCGCCGAGGCCGAAGAACACGCCCTGCCCGAGGGACAGGATGCCGCCGAAGCCCCAGCAGATGACGAGGCCCAGAGCCACGAACGAGTAGGTGAGGTACTTGCCCACCAGGTTGAGGCGGAAGGCGTCGAGGAGCATCGGCAGCACGAGGAAGATCACGGCGGCCAGGAGCGCGAGGCTCACCCACTCCATGGGCTTCATGAACGGGTTGTCGTGGACGCTCTGGGATGGGGCGCGGGTCATGGCAAAGAGCTCCTCAGCGCCGGACTTTGAGGGTGAAGAGGCCCTGCGGCCGCAGCATCAGGATGCCGACGACGGCCAGCAGCGTGATCACCTTGGCGGTGGAGCCCGACAGGAAGAATTCGAGGGTCGACTGGGTCTGCGAGATCGAGAAGGCCGACGCGATGGTGCCGAGCAGGGAGGCGGCGCCGCCGAAGACCACGATGAGGAAGGTGTCGACGATGTAGAGCTGGCCCGAGGTCGGCCCCGTCGAGCCCACCATGGTGAAGGCCGACCCGGCGACGCCGGCAATGCCGCAGCCGAGGCCGAAGGTCAGGCGGTCGACCCGCTCGGTGTCGATGCCCACCGCCCCCGCCATGGGCCGGTTCTGCACCACGGCGCGGACCTGGGCGCCGAAGCGCGAGCGGTACATCAGGAGCGCGACGCCGGCGGTGATGAGCAGGGTGATCGCCATCACGAACATGCCGTTGATGGGGATCTCGATGGTGTCGGTGACCTGCACCGAGCCGATGAGCCAGGACGGCAGCTCGACGCCGACCTCGCGGGCGCCGAAGATCGTCCGGTAGGCCTGCTGCAGGATCAGCGACAGGCCCCAGGTGGCGAGCAGGGTGTCCAGCGGCCGCTTGTAGAGGTGGCGGATCAGCGTCCATTCCACCAGCATGCCGAGCGCCCCGGACGCCACGAAGGCCAGCCCCATGGCAACGAAGAAGTAGGCCGGGAACAGGGCCGGCAGGTAGGTCTGGAAGAAGCCCGAGCACAGGTAGGTCATGTAGGCGCCGAGGATCATGAACTCCCCGTGCGCCATGTTGATCACCCCCATCTGGCCGAAGATGATCGCCAGCCCCAGGGCCATCAGGGTGTAGACCGAGAACAGGATCAGCCCGGCGAAGCCCTGCATCACGAAGATCGAGCTGAGGTCCGTGAGGGAATAGTCGCCGAGCATTCTTTTCGACCTTCCGAAGGATTCAGCGACGGCTCTGCAAGCATCAGGCCGTTCGGAGCGGACGCGGCCCTCCGCTGAAGGGCCGCGACGCGCTCCCTCTCCTGAAAGGAGAGGGTTGGGGTGAGGTGTGCGAACTCTCCGAAAAGGTCTCACACCTCACCCTGTCCCTCTCCTTCCAGGAGAGGGGACCCGCGCCCGCTGGACCCGATCCAGCGCGCGCGCGGGGGGCCTACTGGTAGCCCTTCGGGAAGGGGTTCGGCTCGATGAGCGCGGGGCTCTCGTAGACCACCTCGAACTGGCCGGACGGGAGCGCCTTGGCGACGCGGGTCTTCGACCAGAGGTGATGGTTCGGGTGGATCTTGACGTAGCCCTCGGGGGCCTCCTTGAACTCGATGTCGGCGGAGGCGGCGGCCACCTTGTCGACGTCGAAGGAGCCGGCCTTCTCCACGGCCATCTTCCACAGGAACGGCCCGAGATAGGCCGCCTGGGTCACGTCGCCGATGACGGTCTTCTCGCCCCACATCTTGTGGAAGGCGGCGACGAACTTTTCGTTGTTGGGATTCTTGAGCGACTGGAAGTACTTCATGCAGGAATAGGCGCCCGCGATGTTGTCGCCGCCGATGCCGTCGATCTCGTCCTCCGTCACCGAGATGGTCAGCAGGGTCTGCTTCGACAGGTCGATGCCGGCGGCCTTGAGCTGCTTGTAGAACGCCACGTTCGAGCCGCCGACGACGTCGGTGAAGATCACGTCCGGCTTGGTGAGCTTGAGCTTGTTGATCACCGAGTTGAACTGCGTGTGGCCGAGGGGGAAATATTCCTCGCCCACGACCTTGGTCTTGAGCACGTTCTCGATGTGCTTGCGGGCGATCTTGTTCGAGGTGCGGGGCCAGATGTAGTCGGAGCCGATGAAGAAGTACGTCTTGGCGCCCTTCTCCTTGGCGACCCAGTTCAGGGATTCGAGGATCTGCTGGGTGGCCTCCTGGCCGGTGTAGATGACGTTCTTCGACTGCTCCAAGCCCTCGTAGAAGGTCGGATAGTAGAGAAGGCCGTTGTACTGCTCGAACACCGGCAGGGCGGCCTTGCGGGAGGCCGAGGTCCAGCAGCCCATCACGGCGGCGCAATGGTCGTTGACCAGGAGCTTCTTGGCCTTCTCGGCGAAGGTCGGCCAGTCGGAGGCGCCGTCCTCCTGGATGATCTTGATCTTGCGGCCGAGCACGCCGCCGGCCTCGTTGATCTGCGAGATCGCGAGTTTTTCCGCCTGGATCGAGCCGGTCTCGGAGATCGCCATGGTGCCGGTGGCGGAATGCAGGATGCCCACCGTGACCTCGGTGTCGGTCACCGCGAGGCCGGTGGTGTTCACGGTGGCCGTCGCCGGCCCCGCCGCGAAGCTCATGCGCGGCATCAGGGCCATGGCCGGCACGCCGGCCAGCCCCATGAGAAGCCTGCGCCGCAGCGCCGATTGCAGGCCGTTGCCCTTGCTGTCTGCCATCGTGCCCAAAATCCCTGATCGCCGTCGCATGGCCCGTGGAAAGAGCCGTGGATCGATACGCAAAGGCTAGGCCGTGGGGTGCGATGCGGTCGATACGCAGTCTTGCGTATGGAGCGGACCCGGACGGAGGCGCATCGTCCGAAACCCTTCGTCCAAGACACAGGTCTTCGTCCACGACTCAAGCTTCGCCCGGGCTTGACGAGCGCTGCTATGCCGCGCTCCGGCGCGAAGCCCGCCCTACGCCGTCGTTTCCAGGCGGCCGAGGTCGGTATCGTTGACGTCACGCCCATATTTGACGCTGTTGCAAAAAATGCTCGCGAAGCCCATATTCCGCCTCTACACATAATCGAATGAGCGTGACGTTTTGAATGAGCGTGACGTGGGGCGGACCGAAAAGACGGGCGAACCTGCTCAAGCACGGGCTGGATTTCGCCGATTTCGATGAGGCCTTCGATGCCGAGACCGCCCTGTTCCTGCCGACGAAGCCGAGCCGCAACGGACGCGAGCGGTTCATGCTCGTCGGCGCGTGGAACGGCTTGCTCGTCGTCGCGGTCATCGTGTCGCCCCTCGGCACGCAGGGGCTCGACATCGTGAGCCTGCGCCCCGCCAGCCCGAAGGAGAGAGCCGCCTATGACAGCCACCGCTCCAAAGCCTGAACCGGCGGCCCTCGGGTTCTCGCAAGAGGATTGGGACGAGGTGTCGGACAACCCGGAACTGACGGACGATCAGCTTGCCGCCCTGCGCCCGGTCTCCGAGATGCCGGACCATCTGCGCGCCCGACTGCCGAAGCGCGGTCGTGGGCGGCCGAAGGCCGAGAACGCGAAGGTGAACGTTACGCTGCGCCTCGATCCCGCGATCCTCGAAGCCTACAAGGCGGGCGGTCCGGGCTGGCAGGTTCGGATGGGCACCGCCCTGGCGGAAGGCGTGGAGCGGCCTGCCGAGGCCGAGCGCATCGACCGGGCGGCCATAACAGAGGCGAAGGACGCTGCGGCTGCCGAGGGGCAGGGCGAGGTGATCGTGTCGGGTCGCCTGGACACCGGGCAGTTCATCGAGGTTCGCGTGCACGGCGGGAAGCGCGAAGGGAAGACCTCGCAGGTCACGGGTGGGCGCAGCTCCGGGGCGGACAAACCCCGCAGGAAGTCCATGCCGCGCAAGACGGCGTAGAGCCCGCGCACCGTCGCGAGCCGGCGCACCGTCCGGGTTCCGCCAACGCCCCGCAAGCCGGCGGGGCGCGTGGGTCGCGGTCGCTGCTGAGGTGCGGCGACGAAGCTAATCGTGTTCGATCTGCGGGTTCGCTCGTCGACCCTCGTAAGGTCCCCCCTGCGGAGCATTCCAGGTTGCGTCGAATCTTGCACGGAACCCCGCACGCCTCCGTAAGTGCTTGCTATGTGACCAACCGTGCGGAATTCACGGACGGGGCGGACAGGCCGCCCGAAAGCGGACCAAGGTGTTGAAAGACCGATAAGAACCTGCCGATCCGGAGCCGCCGGACCGAGAGCTTTCGGCGGCGCGGCCCGCACGTGCTACCCCTCTGCCGAGCCATGCCCCAGCACCAGCGCATCCTGCCGATCCGGCGCGACTACAACCGCTTCGTCGCCGACGAGACGCTGGAGGACTACGCCCTGCGCTTCACCGCCAAATCGGCGCGGCGGTGGTCGGGCCTGCGGGTGGCGCAGACGGCGCTGGGCTCCGTGTCGTTCCTGGCGCTGGAGGCCATCGGCGGCACCCTGGTGCTGGGCCTCGGCTTCACCAACACCCTCGCCGCCCTCGTGGTGGTGGCGCTCATCATCTTCGCCACGGCCGTGCCGATCTGCGCCTACGCCGCCCGCTACGGCGTCGACATCGACCTGCTCACCCGCGGCGCCGGCTTCGGCTACATCGGCTCGACGGTGACCTCCCTGGTCTATGCGAGCTTCACCTTCCTATTCTTCGCCATCGAGGCGGCCATCATGGCGATGGCCCTGCACCTGTGCTTCGGCCTGCCCCTGGCGCTGGGCTACCTCGTCAGCGCCGTGGCGGTGATCCCGCTGGTCATCTACGGCATCACCCTGATCAGCCGGTTCCAGATCTGGACCCAGCCCCTGTGGATCGTCCTCAACCTGCTGCCGCTCGCCTGCATCGTCTGGCAGGGCGGGGCGCCGGTGGACGACTGGCTCGGCTACTCCGGCGATTCGGGCGGCGGGTTCGACCTCGCCCGCTTCGGCCTCGCCACCGGCATCCTCCTCGCCCTCCTGGCGCAGGTCGGCGAGCAGGTCGACTTTTTGCGATTTGTCCCCGCGATGGAACCCGGAAGGGAGCGCCGCTGGTGGGCCGCCGTCCTCGGGGCGGGGGCGGGCTGGATCGTCCCGGGCTTCCTCAAGATCCTGCTCGGGTCGTTCCTCGCCATCCTGGCCCTGCGCCACGGCGTGCCGGCCGACCGGGCGGCCGAGCCGACGCAGATGTACACGATCGCCTTCGGCTACGTGGTAGCGCCCGGCCCCGCCGCCATCGCCCTGATGACCGTGTTCGTCGTGGTCTCGCAGATCAAGATCAACGTCACCAACGCCTATGCGGGCTCCATCGCCTGGTCGAACTTCTTCTCCCGCCTGACCCACAGCCATCCGGGCCGCGTCGTCTGGCTGGTGTTCAACGTCGCCATCGCGCTCCTGCTCATGGAGCTCGGCATCGACAAGACCCTGGCGAGCACCCTCAGCCTCTACGCCGTGGTGGTCTCGGCCTGGGTCGGCGCGCTCAGTGCCGATCTCGCCGTCAACAAGCCGCTGGGCCTGTCGCCCCCCGGCATCGAGTTCAAGCGGGCCCACCTCTACGCCATCAACCCCGTCGGCACCGGCGCCATGGCCCTGTCGATGCTGTCGGGCTTTTCCGCCCATCTCGGCTGGCTCGGCGTCACCCTCACCCCGTTCGGCCCGATGCTGGCCCTGGCCGTCGCCTTCGTGGCCGCCCCCGCCATCGCGTGGGCGACGGGCGGCCGCTACTACCTCGCCCGGACGCCCAAAACCGACTGGAACGGGACCGCCATCACCTGCCGGGTGTGCGAGCACCCGTTCGAGCCCGAGGACATGGCCCAGTGCCCGGCCTATGGCGGGGCGATCTGCTCCCTGTGCTGCTCCCTGGACGCCCGCTGCGGCGACCTGTGCAAGCCGCACGGCCGCCTCGAGGCCCAGGCCCAGGGCGTTCTGGCCGGAATCCTGCCTGCGCGCACGGCGATCTGGATCGGCGCGCCCCTCGGGCGCTACCTCGCCCTGATGCTCACCCTGGTCGGCGCCGTGGCGCTGATCCTCGGCATCGTCCATGCGGGCGCAGTGGCCGAACACCCCGAACACCGCGAGATGCTGGCCGCCGCGCTGACCTCCGTGTTCCTCATCCTCATCGTGATCCTCGGCATCGTCGCGTGGCTGTTCGTGCTGGCCCAGGAGAGC
This sequence comes from Methylobacterium sp. WL69, assembly GCF_008039485.1. NCBI lineage: Bacteria > Pseudomonadati > Pseudomonadota > Alphaproteobacteria > Hyphomicrobiales > Methylobacteriaceae > Methylobacterium > Methylobacterium sp. WL69. Next base: position 10,182 of record NZ_VRUZ01000107.1, read on the forward strand.
CGGCACGTCGCCCTGGAGGAGACCGCCCGCCAGACCGGGCTCTACCAGGCCGAGATCGCCGCCCATAAGGTCACGGACCGCAAGCTCCAGGAGGCGAAGGAGACGGCGGAGGCGGCGAACCTCGCGAAAAGCCGCTACGTCGTCGGCATCAGCCACGAATTGCGCACGCCCCTCAACGCCGTGCTGGGCTACGCGCAATTGCTGGAGGGCGACCCGTCCATCCCGGCGCCGCGCCGGAACGGCATCCGGGTGATCCGGCGCTCGGCCCAGCACCTGTCCGGCCTCATCGACGGCTTGCTCGACATCTCCCGCATGGAGGCCGGGCGCCTGCAGATCCATCGCGACGAGATCCGGCTGTCCGACTTCCTCGACCAGATCGGCGACATGATCCGCCTGCAGGCCGAGGGCGCCGGCCTCGAGTTCCGCTTCACCCGGCCGGCCACCCTGCCCACGGTGGTGGCCACCGACGAGAAGCGCCTGCGCCAGATCCTGCTCAACCTTCTCTCCAACGCCGTGAAGTTCACGCCGCGCGGGCACATCGCCCTCGATCTCGCCTATCGCAGCCAGATCGCCGTGTTCACCATCCGCGACACCGGCCTCGGCATCCCGGAGGCCGACCTGCAGCGGGTGTTCGAGCCGTTCGAGCGCGGCTCCATGGCGGCGGCCCTCACCACCCCCGGCACCGGGCTCGGGCTCACCATCGCGCATCTCCTGGCGCAGATCATGGGCGGCGAGATCACCGTGGAGAGCACGGTCGGGGAGGGCACCTGCTTTCGCCTGCGCCTCATGCTCGCCTCCGTGGCCCGGCCGAAGCCCGTGCGGCTGCCGGCCCAGGCGCCCGACGCGGCCCGGACCTATTCGGGCGCCCGCCGCACCATCCTGGTCGCCGACGACGACGCGGCCCATCGCGGCCTCATGCGCGACATCCTCGAACCCCTCGGCCTCGTGGTCCTCGAAGCCGAAGACGGCCCGGCCTGCCTGGCGCTCGCCGCTGCGCATCCCCCCGACCTGTTCCTCCTCGACATCGCCATGCCGGGCATGACCGGCTGGGTCCTGGCCAGGGCCTTGCGTGAGGCCGGCCAGACCGCCCGGATCGCCATGATGTCGGCCAACGTCCACGAGATCAGCCCGTCGCGGGGGCACGACGCCCCCCACGACGCCATCATCGCGAAACCGTTCGACCTGCGCGATTTCCTCGAGGTCGTCACCGGTCTGCTCGGCCTCGCCTGGAGCGCGCCGGAGCCGGCGCGTGCCCCCGCCGCGGCCGCGGGGCCGCCCCCCCGGCCCGAGGCCGTGGCCGATCTCCTGCGCCTCGCCCGGATCGGCCACGTCCGCGGCCTGTCGGCGAAGCTCGCCGCCCTGGCGGACGAACCCGACCCGCCGACGGCCTTTCTGGTGCAGCTGCGCGGCCTCGTGGAGGCCTACGACCTGCGCCGCGTCTTGAGCGTGCTCGAAGCCCTGCGCGACGCGCAGGCGGTGGCGGAGCCCGCCGCCGATGCGTGAGCCCCACCGCGACATCGTCCTCGTGGTCGACGATTCCCCCGACACCCTGAGCTTCCTCACCGAGGCCATCGAGCGCTCGGGCGCCACGGTGCTGGTGGCGGTGGCGGGCGACCTCGCCCTGGCGCTGGTCGACGAGATCACCCCCGACATCATCCTCCTCGACGCGGTGATGCCCGGCATGGACGGGTTCGAGACCTGCCGGCGCCTCAAGGCCAGGGGCCACCTCGCCCACGTGCCGGTGATCTTCATGACCGGCTTGTCGGAGACCGAGCACATCGTGAAGGGCCTGGAGGCGGGCGGGGTCGACTACGTCACGAAGCCCATCGCGCCGGACGAGATTTTGGCGCGCATCCGGGTCCACCTCGCCGGGGCCCGGGCGGCCCAGAGCGCGCGGGCCGCCCTCGACACCACCGGCCGCACCCTGTTCGCCGTGGACGGGCGCGGCGCGGTCCTGTGGTCGACGCCCCAGGCCGCGCGCCTGCTCGCGGGGTTCACCGACCCGGACGGCTTGCCGCCCCGGGGTCTGTCCTGGCTGCGGGCCTGCCTCGCCGGCACGGCTTCGCCCCCCCTGGCCCTGACCGATCGGGACGGGGTCGCCCACACCGTGAGCTTCATCGGCGGGACCGGCGACGAGATCCTCCTGCGCCTCGCCCGGGACCCGACGGAGGCCGGGCTCGAACGCCTGCGCACGCGCCTGCCCATCACCGGGCGCGAGGCCGAGGTGCTGCTGTGGCTGTCCCGCGGCAAGGCCAGCCGCGACATCGGCGAGATCCTGGGCCTGAGCCCCCGCACGGTGACGAAGCACCTGGAGGGCATCTACGCCAAGCTCGGCGTCGAGAACCGCACGGCGGCCTCCCTCATCGCCGCCCGCCACCTGCAGGACCTGGAATAGGACGGAACTTCAACGGATCGCTTCGGATCGAGTGATCGCACCGGAACTCCCTCGCCTGTTTGGGAGAGGGTTGGGGTGAGGGTCGTGAACTGTCCGGAGAATCCACACACCTCACCCTGTCCCTCTCCTTCCAGGCTACGGCCTGTACGGAAACGATTCGAGTGTTTTGAGTTGGGCCCCTTTGGCGTTGTGGTCGGAGGGGCGGCGATGGAGGGGCTCGGGCCTGGGGAC
>NZ_VRUZ01000108.1:0-12806 GCF_008039485.1 Methylobacterium sp. WL69
GCCGGGGGCTTTTCGGACGCGGGCGGCTTCGCCTCGGCGGGCTTGTCGGCCGGCTTCGCAGCATCCGGCTTGGCTTCGGCGGGCTTGGCTTCGGCCGGCTTGGCCGCGTCAGGCTTGGCCTCGGCCGGCTTGGCCTCGGCCTTCTTCTCGGCCGCCGGCAGGGGCGCCGGGGTGTCGGCGAGGGTGCGCAGATACGCGATCACGTCGGCGCGCTCGGTGGGCGAGGTGATGCCGGCGAACGCCATCTTGGTGCCGGCGGCGTAGCCCTTGGGGCTCGTCAGGAAGTGGTCGAGGTCGTCGTAGGTCCAGGCGCCGCCCTTCTCCTTGAGGGCGGCCGAGTACTCGAACCCGCTCTCATGGGCCTTCTGGCGCTCGACGACGCCCCAGAGATGGGGACCGACCTTGTTGGGGCCGCCCTTGTCGAAGCTGTGGCACGAGGCGCACTTCTTGGCCGCCGACTGGCCCTTGTCGGCGCTGGCGCTGGCGAGCCGGATCGGCAGGGGCTCGGCCTTCGCCTCGGGGGCGCCGCCGCCGGCGGCCTTGGCCTGGGGCTCGGGCAGGGCGTAGCCCGCGGCACCGGGGGGCTTGGGATGGTAGATCAGCTCGGCGACGAACCCGGACCCCACGGCGAACAGGAGTGCGCCGAGCGCAGCACCCGCGACCTTGTTCAGCTCGAAAGAGTCCATTCTCGACAACTCCGATGCGTCCGGCTGGGCGCGCTTGCGGGCGGGTCCGGACACGAAGGCGTGTCGGACTTTGGAAACAGTCGAGGGTGCTTAGCCGCTGGAGCCCGATCTTGACAATGGCGGGCAGGGACGCCGCGTAGTCGCAGAGGCCGATCCGTCACCGGTGTGGCCGCCGGGGATCGGCCCGGCGCATGACAACATCCCCCCCCGCTGCTAAGCGACGGGCCTCGAACGCGCCGCGAACGGGCCTCTACGAGACGAGACCCGCGGCGGCCAGCCGGAGCGATGGGCGAAAACCATGTCCGACCCCCTCGTGCTCATCCCCGCGCGCCTCGCCGCGACGCGCCTGCCGGACAAGCCGCTCCTCGATCTCTGCGGCGCGCCGATGATCGTCCATGTCTGGCGCCGGGCCGTGGAGGCCGGGATCGGCCCCGTGGTGGTGGCGACGGACACGACGGCCATCCGCGACGTCATCGAGGCCGAGGGCGGCATCGCGGTGATGACGCGGGCGGACCATCCGTCGGGGTCCGACCGCCTCGCCGAGGCCCTGGAGATCATCGATCCGCAGGGCAACCACGACATCGTCGTCAACGTGCAGGGCGACCTGCCGACCATCGATCCGGCCATCATCGGCGCCGCGATCCTGCCGCTCGCCGACAAGGCGGTGGACATCGCCACCCTGTGCGCCCTCATCACCGACGAGGCGGAGCGCGACGATCCCAACGTGGTCAAGCTCGTGGGTCATCACCTCAGCCCGCACCGCCTGCGGGCGCTCTACTTCACCCGGGCGCGGGCGCCGTGGGGGGAGGGGCCGCATTACCATCACATCGGCCTCTACGCGTATCGCCGCCGGGCCCTGGCGAAGTTCATGGCCCTGCCGCCCGGCGCCCTCGAGGTCCGCGAAAAGCTCGAACAGCTGCGGGCGCTGGAGGCCGGCCTGCGCATCGACGCCATCCTGGTCGACGACCTGCCGCTGGGCGTCGACACGCCGGCCGACCTGGAGCGGGCGCGCGCCGTGCTCTCGGCCCGGCGCCTGAACTGAGAAGAATCCGATGCCCCACCGCACCATCTCCTACCAGGGCGAGCCCGGCGCCAACTCGCACATCCTCTGCGCCCAGGCCTATCCCGACTGGACGCCGCTGCCGTGCCCGACCTTCGAGGACGCCTTCGCGGCGGTGAACGAGGGCCGCGCCGACCGGGCGATGATCCCCATCGAGAACTCCATCGCGGGCCGCGTCGCCGACATCCACCACCTCATCCCGACGGCGCGCCTGCACATCGTCGCCGAGCACTTCCTGCCGATCCACTTCCAGCTGATGGTCCTGCCGGGGACGAAGGTCGAGGCGCTGCGATCCGTGCACAGCCACGTCCATGCCCTGGGCCAGTGCCGCAAGATCATCCGGCGCCTGGGGCTGCGCGCCGTGGTGGCGGGCGACACGGCCGGGGCCGCCCGCGAGGTCGCCGAGGCGAACGACCCGAGCCGGGGCGCCCTGGCGCCGGCCCTGGCGGCGGAGGTCTACGGCTTGGAGATCGTGGCGCGGGACGTCGAGGACGAGAGCCACAACACCACCCGCTTCGTGGTGTTTTCGCCCGAGGCGGAGCCCATCGCGGCGGGGGCGGGTCCGGCGGTGACGAGCTTCATCTTCCGGGTGCGCAACATCCCGGCCGCCCTCTACAAGGCGCTGGGGGGCTTCGCCACCAACGGCGTCAACATGTCGAAGCTCGAGAGCTACATGGTCGAGGGCCAGTTCTCGGCGACCCAGTTCTACGCCGAGGTCGACGGCCACCCCGACGAGCCGGGCCTCGCCCGGGCGCTCGAGGAGCTCGCCTACTTTTCGCGGGAGGTCCGGATCATCGGCACCTACCCGGCCGATCCCTACCGCGAAGTGAGCCGGCTGGCGGCGGAGTAGGCGCATCGCTCGAACGAGACAGAGCGAACCGAATGGAAGCGGGATGCCCGATACCTCAGACACCACGCCTTGCCTCTTCGAGATCCACCATGGCTCGACCGTCCTGCGGATCGCCGACGATTGGAGCGGGCACGTTCTGATCGAGCGTCTCTACGACGGTCTGCGCGACGCGCGGAGATCACGCGACATCGGGCACACGCCTCCGACGGCGCCCACGCCCGGCAGCGAGGCCGAGAACCTGATGGTCGAGGCCGCCCTGTTTCACGGCTTCCGGCCCATCGACGGAACCTCGGAGTATCGCGCGACCGCGCAGCAGATCGTCGCTCTGGTGCATGCCGCGCGGGAGCAAGGTCGGATGGATGCCCTGCGGATCGGGGAACCGGACAGCTGATCCGGCCTCGGCGCCATCGACGCGAAGGCGGATCGAACTGGTTTCCGACGCGATGGCCGCTTTGCGTCACCCGAGGGCCGGCCGGGACGCAGTCTCGAAGACGGGTTCGACCCGGCGGGAGCGGCCCTAGCCGCCCCGGCTGGTGCCGGCCAGCCCCGCCGTCCGGCAGATGTCCTTGGCGGGTTCGTTGAGGATGGTCTGGGCCGCCGGCACGTCGCGGTCGGCCTCGACCATGCGGGCCTGGATCGGCGAGACCGCCGGGGAGGCGGACGCGTAGGCCATGGCGGTGGTGGGAGCGCTCGGGGCCGCGGGAGCCCCCGGCTTGCGCTTCTCGTAGAAGGCGTTGCCGCCCGCCACCGCCACGTAATGCATGTTGTTGTAGGGGAAGCGCAGGCCCGCCGTGTGGAAGTGCATGGCCCGGCCGACCTTGGGATGGCGCTGCCCGTCGAGCACCGCGTCGGTCACCTCGGCGACGCGCTGGAGATCCTTGGCCTCCATGGATTTCGTCAGCACGCCGGGCGCGAATTGCCGGGGCTGGCCGACCACGGAGCAGATGCCGCTGCCCTGGGGCGCCGATTGCACGCGGTTCATCACCACGGTGCCGACGGCCAGCAGCCCGTCGCGGTCGCTGCGGTTCGATTCGAAGTACATGGCCCGCCCGAGGCAGTCGCGCTCCGCCTCCGTGGCGGCGACGGGCTGGACGAGGGAGCCCGTAGTCTGGCCGGGAATCAGGGTGGAATTGCAGGCACCGAGGGAGGGGATCGCCACGATCAGACCGAGGAGAGAACCCGTTTTCGCCGCCCAAGAACCCTGCATGCCGTCTCGCTCCATGGTGATGTGTCCGCCGTGGCGCGGGGCCGGGGCGATGCGTGACGGTCAGGCTTGGCCGTCATTCGGGTCTTTTTCGGGCAGCGCCCGAGGTCAGGCGGCTTTCGGACGGGCTGCGGCGCACGTCGCCGGCGACTGTGCCGTATCGGCCTCACCCGGGACGGGGGCCGGCGGAAACTCGATGATGCGCAGGACCGCCGTGGCGGGTGCCTCCGGCTCGGGCGCGGCAGACTCTGATAGTGTCGGCTCGGGAAGCGGAGCCAATTCAGCGGGCGCGGGGCGCGACCGGGCGAACAGGTCGGCGCCCGCCTTGGCGCCGGCCGCCTTGACCAGGGTGGCCTCGCCGCAGGTGCCGGCCATGCGCTCTCCGAGGTCGAGGAGGCGCTCGCGCTCGACGCAGTAGGCCGCCACCCGGGCGCGGGCATATTCCGGCATGCCGGCGATGAGGGCGTCGAGTTCGGCGCCGCGGGCCCGGTACAGGGTGGTGATGAGCTCGACGGGGATCGGATACTTCGCCAGGGTCGGCGCGGTCGGCCGGAGGGGAGAGGCTGCCATCGCGGGTCCAGTCACTGTGCGGAAGCACCAGTTCGGCCCGATTTGGTTAACGGAGGGTTACTCGCGCTTGATCAGCCGATCGACCACGAGGTCCGACCAGAAGCCCGGGCGGAAGTCGCGCTTGAGGGCCTCGGGGTCGTAGGCCGTCTCGACCCAGGTGAGGAAATCGAGGCCGCGCGCCTCGCCCTCGCGCAGGTAGGTGGCGAAGAACGCGTCGAGGATGCCGGTCTTGGCGAAGCGGAAATGGCCGTAGCGGGCCGAGAGCTGGCCCATGGCCTCGGCGACGGGCCGGCCCTCGTGCAGGATGAGGTACAGCACCGCGCCCATGCCGGCCCGGTCGGCGCCCGACTTGCAGTGCATCATCGCCGGATATTCGACGCCCGCGAAGAAGTCCCTGGCGGCCAGGATCGTCTCGCGGGACGGGGCCTCCCGCGAGCGCAGGACGAATTCCACCAGGGTCAGGCCCTGGCGTTCGCAGGCCTCGCGCTGGAGCGGCCAGGAGCCGTGCTCGCGCCCGCCCCGCAGCGAGATCACCGTGCGCACGCCCTGGCGCTTGAACCAGGCGAGCTGGTGCGGCGTCGGCTGGGCCGAGCGCCACAGCTTGCCCTCGCCGACCCGGTGACGGTTGAGATAGGCCAGCCGGAACACGCCGTGATCGACGAGCAGCATGTTGGCCCAGGCCTTCGCCCGCGAGACCGGGCCGGCGATGGGCCGCTCGAACCGGGCGATGCGGGCCATGCGCCGCGCGTAGCGGGTCTCTGGCTTGAGGAAGCGCTTGAACACGGGGCGGGGAACGTCGCGGCTGTCTGGGGGGAAGGCCCCGCGTCTAACAGGCGGGCATCGGCCGGGCAAACCGCCGGGCAGGCGATCCGGCATCGGCGCCACCGGAGGGCGCGAGCCATCCGGCATCGGCCTTGCCTTGTCTTTGCCCGGATCGTCATCTCCGATACCGTCGTCGGAGCGATGCCGTCGAGCGCGGGGACCGTCATGAGCACGAGCACCACCAGCATCCGCCGCGCCCGCCCCACCGATGCCGACCGCCTGTCGGACGTGTTCGACGAGACCTGGCGCGAGGCGTATCGGGGGCTGATTCCGGGCGTCTCCCTGGAACGGATGATCGCCCGGCGTAGCGCGCAATGGTGGCTCGGCGCCGCCCAGCGCCGGCGCCCCCTCGTGGTGGTGGAGACGGGCGAGGGCGTGGTGGGCTACGCCGTCTACGGACCGGCCCGGAGCCGCGGCCTCGGCACGGAGGGCGAGATCGACGAGCTCTACATCCGGCCGGAGCACCAGGGCCTCGGCCTCGGCCGCCGCCTGTTCCGCGCCGTGCGCAACGACATGCACGACCACGGCCTCCACACGGTCGGGGTCTGGGCGCTGGAGGGCAACGACCGGGCGGAGACGTTCTATTTAGGGCTCGGCGCCACCGTCGCCGGGCGGGGCAGCGACAGCATCGCCGGCTCGGTGCTGGCCAAGGTCGGCTATCGCTTCGCCTGACGCCGCCTCGCCAAACCGCGATGGCCTCCCCACCTGAAGCCCGGGCCGGGTCGCCGGCCGGAGGGAGAGCCGATGGACGCCACCGGGCACGAGACCGTCACCGCGCGGGACTGGGACGACCGCGTCGCGCGGCTCACGGAGAAGCTGCCGGCGCGCCTGGGCCGGGCCCTCGACTGGCTGCGCGAACCGTCGCGGCGGATCATCCGGATGGTCGCGGCCGGCCTGTTCATCCTCGGCGGGGTGTTCTCGATCCTGCCCGTCCTCGGCCTGTGGATGCTGCCCGTGGGCCTCGCCCTCCTGAGCGAGGACATTCCCGGCCTCAAGGTGCCCCTGGAGCGCAGCGCGCGCTGGATCGCGGCGACCTGGGCGCGCGCGAAGGCGTCCTTCAAGCGATAGACGTCCTCCGGGTGGTCGGGATGTTGCCGGCGGACGCGTGATAATCCCCGCCAAACGTAGCCGGGCAACGGAGCCGGCGATTTCCTTGGTGACGCAACGGCCCTAAGACACGCCGGGAGAGGCCCTGGCGGCCCGGAAAACGCGGGAGAAACAGCTCATGATCATCGACAACGTCTCGATCGGAAAGAACGCGCCCGACGACGTGAACGTCATCATCGAGGTTCCCATCGGCGGCGACCCGATCAAGTACGAGATGGACAAGGAATCCGGCGCCCTCGTGGTCGACCGGTTCCTCTACACGGCGATGCATTACCCGGGCAATTACGGCTTCATTCCCCACACCCTCTCGGGCGACGGCGACCCGTGCGACGTGCTCGTCGCCAACACCCGCGCCATCGCGCCGGGCGCCGTCATGAGCGTGCGCCCCGTCGGCGTGCTGGTGATGGAGGACAATGCCGGCGAGGACGAGAAGATCATCGCCGTGCCGTCGCGCCACCTCACCATGCGGTACGACCGCGTCGAGAACTACACCGACCTGCCCGACATCACGATCCACCAGATCCAGCACTTCTTCGAGCACTACAAGGATCTGGAGCCCGGCAAGTGGGTCAAGATCGTGCGCTGGGGCGACAAGGCCGAGGCCCACCGCCTCATCCTCGAGGGCGTCGAGCGCGCCAAGGCCAACAAGGCCAAGTAGGCTCGAACAGGCCAAGCAAGCGCGAACGGGCGCGGGCGGCTACAGGGCCTGCCCGCGCAACAACCTCGGCAGGGTGCCGCGCGCGGCGGCGGCCTGCCCGATGAACAGGCGCTTGAGGCCGGGCAGGCGGTCGACGAGGCCGAGACCGAGGTCGCGCGCGAGGCGCACCGGCAGGGCGTCCGTGGAGAACAGGCGGTTGAGCCCGTCCGTCATCGCCCCCATGGCGAGGGTCTCGAACCGGCGGTCGCGCTCGTAGGCCCGAAGCACGTCGGGCGCGCCCGGATCGAGGCCGAGGCGCAGGGCGTCCGTCACCGCCTGCGCCAGGGAGGCCGCCCCCGCGAGCCCGAGGTTCAGCCCCTGGCCGGCGATGGGGTGAATGACGTGGGCGGCGTCGCCCAGCAGCGCCAGCCTGTCGGCCCGGAACCGGCGCGCGATGCCGAAGGCGAGGGGATGCGCGCTCGGGCCGGCCTCCAGCACGATCCGGCCGAGGCCGTGGCCGAACCGGCGCTCGATCTCCGCCAGGGTCTCGTCCGGTCCGCCGCCGAGGAGGGCCGGCACATCGGCCGCCCGCTCGGTCCAGACGATGGATGAGCGGTGCCCGGGTTTCCCATTTCCAAGGTCGCCGCCGTCGACGAGGGGCAGGATGGCGAAGGGGCCGCTCGGCAGGAAATGCTCCCAGGCGCGGCCCCCGTGCGGGCGCTCGTGCCCGATGGTCGCGACGATGCCCGCTTGCGGATACGACCAGCCGACCCAGCCGATGCCGGCCCCCTCGCGCAGGCGCGAGCGCGCCCCGTCGGCCGCCACGAGGAGGGTTGCGGATTCGGTCCGTCCGTCCGTGCGCCGGAGTTCGATGGCTTCGGGGCCGGGATCGGCCGCCGCGATCCCGACGGCATCGAGGACCACGCCCGCCGCTGCGCAGGCCGCCAGCAGCGCGTCGACCAGGGGCTCGGCCTCGACCATGTGGGCGAAGGGTTCGCCGGCCTGCGCGTCCTGTGCGGAAGGCTCTTGAGCGAAGGTGAGGAAGACCGGGCGGACGGGGTCGGCGAGGCGGCTGTCGCTCACCGCCATGTCGCGGATCGGCTCGGCCGCCGCGAGCACCGCGTCCCAGACCCCGAGGCGCTCGAACATCCGCCGCCCGCCCGCCGCCACGGCGAAGGCGCGGCCGCGGTGACGGGCCGCGCCGGAGGCCAGGGCCGGATCGCAGACGGTGACGGAGAGGGCCGGGCCGTGGGCCTGCTTCAGGGCCAGCGCCAGGCTCAGGCCCGGAATCCCGGCCCCGGCCACCACCACCCTGCGCTGCCCCGATCCGCCCATCGCGCGTCCCCCCGTCCCGTTCGCCCGGAGTGCCACTCCCCGGACCTCAGGGCAACGCGCGGGCGGTGCCCACGGCAGCGGCATCGTCGCCGGCCGCATGGATCACGCAACATGGATCGCGCCACCCAAGCTTGCTATGGCGGCCGGATTGTCCATTCCACCACCGGGGGTCCCCATGGCCGGCATCGTCGCCGAACTCCTCGACATCCTCGATCTCGCGCCCTTGGGGGCGGATCGCTTCCGGGGCGAGAGCCTGCAGACCGGCTGGTTCCGGGTGTTCGGCGGGCAGGTGGTGGCGCAGGCCCTGGTGGCGGCCTCGCGCACGGTGCCGGAGACGCGGCCGCCGCATTCCCTGCACGCCTATTTCCTGCTCGGCGGCGATCCCAAGGCCCCCATCGACTACGCCGTCGAGCGCATCCGCGACGGGCGCAGCTTCGCCACCCGCCGGGTGGTGGCGACCCAGCACGACCGGGCGATCTTCGCCATGTCGGTGTCCTACCACGACGCGGAGGAGGGGGCCGTCCACCAGGCGACGATGCCGGACGTGCCGCCGCCCGAAGACGTGGCCGAGGCGCCGACCGCCGCCGCGCAGGCGGCCCGCGACGGCGCGGTGATCCCGGCGCCGATCCTGTCCTACTTCGGGCGCCAGCGTCCCATCGAGCTGCGGCCCGTGGAGATCGAGCGGTATCTCCGCCGCGCGCCCCGCGATCCGCGCTTCCACGTCTGGATGCGCGCCGTCGACCGGCTCCCGGACGATCCGGCGATCCACCGCGCGGTGCTCGCCTACGCCTCCGACATGACCCTGCTCGACGCCACCCTGATCCCGCACGGGCAGACGGTGTTCGACGGCGAGATCCAGTCGGCGAGCCTCGACCACGCCCTGTGGCTGCACCGCCCGTTCCGGGCCGACGACTGGCTGCTCTACGCCCAGGACAGCCCGAGCGCCGAGGGCGCCCGCGGCTTTGCCCGCGGCCAGATCTTTTCCCGGGACGGCACCCTGGTGGCCTCCGTCGCCCAGGAGGGCATGATCCGGCCACGTCGCCCGAAGGCCTGAGTTTCCGCCACGAAGGCGGGTCCGCCGGCCCCGGGTTTGCCGGTTTTTACAGCAACATGCCCTGAAAGATTGCAAACTTGGCTGGAATCACGCCTGCATCGGCGGCAGGGGACGGACAGTTTCTGGGCAGAACCGGCCATGGGGAAAAAGTTCCCGTTGGCATAGTCCTTGAATGAGGCGGTCGAGCGTCAGGGTCATTCCGATCCGCGCGGAATCAACCGGACCAGCCGGGTCGCGACGCGAAAGCGCGCCGGCCGGGTGACCACTCGGGACAAGGGGGCGCCGCCCATGAAAATCGTGATGGCTATCATCAAGCCGTTCAAGCTGGAGGAGGTCCGGGACGCCCTGACCGGCATCGGCGTGCACGGGCTCACCGTCACCGAGGTCAAGGGCTACGGCCGCCAGAAGGGCCATACCGAGATCTACCGCGGTGCCGAATACGCCGTGAGCTTCCTGCCCAAGCTGAAGATCGAGGTGGCGGTGGCCTCCGACCTCACCGGCAGCGTCATCGACGCCATCGCGGCCGCCGCCCGCACGGGCCAGATCGGCGACGGCAAGATCTTCGTCCTGCCCCTCGAGAAGGCGGTGCGCATCCGCACCGGCGAGACCGACGTCGACGCCCTCTGAGGGCCGGCCGCTTCCACCGCGCGCCCGTTTCGACGGGCCTGGGGAGAGTCGGGCCACAGGCCCCCGCCCTTCTGCCCGTCCTTCTGATTGTCCCCTTCAGCACCGCACAGCGACCGGGAGTCCTGTTTCCATGAAACTTCGCAATGCCCTGGCGCTCGGAATGGGAGGCGCCGCCCTGGCGCTCCTGTTCGTCGAGCCATCCCTCGCGCAGTCGCCGACCACGGAGGCCGTGCCGGCCGCCGCCAGCGCCGCGCCCGTCCCGAACAAGGGCGACACCGCCTGGATGCTCATCTCCAGCGCCCTGGTGCTGCTGATGGTCGTGCCCGGCCTCGCCCTGTTCTACGGCGGCCTGGTGCGCACCAAGAACATGCTCTCGGTGCTGACGCAGGTCTTCGCCATCGCCTGTATCTCCAGCCTCCTGTTCGTGATCTTCGGCTACAGCCTCGCCTTCACCAACGGCGGCGGCCTCAATGATTTCGTCGGCGGCTTCTCCAAGGCCTTCCTCAAGGGGATCGACGCGAACTCCACCGTCGCCACTTTCTCCAACGGCGTCGTGATCCCCGAATACGTCTACATCTGCTTCCAGATGACGTTCGCGATGATCACCCCGGCCCTCATCGTCGGCGCCTTCGCCGAGCGGATGAAGTTCTCGGCCCTGGTCGTGTTCATGATCCTCTGGACCACGCTCATCTACTTCCCCATGGCCCACATGGTCTGGTACTGGGGCGGCCCGGATGCCGTCGGCAACGCCGCCAAGGCGCTGGCCGCCGCCACCGACGACGCCTCGAAGGCGACCGCGCAGGCGGCCCTCGACGCCGTCAATGCCGATGCCGGCCTGCTGTTCAAGTGGGGCGCCCTCGACTTCGCCGGCGGCACCGTGGTGCACATCAATGCGGGCGTCGCGGGCTTCGTCGGCTGCCTGATGCTCGGCAAGCGCATCGGCTACGGCCGTGACCTGCTCGCCCCGCACTCCCTGACCATGACGGCCATCGGCGCCTCGCTGCTCTGGGTCGGCTGGTTCGGCTTCAACGCCGGCTCCAACCTCGAGTCCAACGGCACCGCCGCCATGGCGATGCTGAACACCTTCGTCGCCACCGCCGCCGCCGCCCTCTCCTGGCTGTTCGTGGAGTGGATGCTGAAGGGCAAGCCGTCGCTGCTGGGCATGCTCTCCGGCGCCATCGCGGGCCTCGTGGCCGTCACCCCGGCCGCCGGCTTCGCCGGCCCCATGGGCTCCATCGTCCTCGGCCTCGTGGCCGGCGCCGTCTGCTTCGTCATGTGCTCCACGGTGAAGAACGCCCTCGGCTACGACGATTCCCTCGACGTGTTCGGCGTGCACTGCATCGGCGGCATCCTCGGCGCCGTCGCTACGGGCATCCTGGTGAACCCCGATTTCGGCGGCGTCGGCCTGCCGGACTACGCCTCGAAGCCCGGTGAACTCGCGGTGGGCAGCTACGAGACCGCCGCCGCGCTGCTCTCGCAGCTCAAGGCGGTGGGCTTCACCATCCTGTGGTCGGGCATCGGCTCGGCGATCCTGTACAAGCTCGTCGATCTCACCATCGGCCTGCGCGTCACCCAGGACGAGGAGCGCGAAGGCCTCGACATCGCCGATCACGGCGAGCGCGCCTACAACTACTAGGACGAGCGTTCGGGCCCGCCCCTCGGGGCGGCCCGAAACGGCCTATGGCGGAAAGCCCCGGATCGCGCGATCCGGGGCTTTTTTCGTCTGCGCGTCTGCTTCATCCACCCTCGGATTCGGCATGAGACAGCACACTTAAACCCGCATTAACCGCGTGCCCGTTAGCGTTACCGGACCGTTTCCCCATCGCGTCTGGTACAGCATGCGCTCGCTTCGCCGTTCCGCATCGCCCTACGACACGTTCGTCGACAGCTTTCGCCCGTTCCTGGCCAAGCGGATGACGGAGTTGGGCGGTCTCATCCTGTTCGCCTCTGCCATGGCGCTCACCGTCGCCCTGGCGACGTGGTCCATCGACGACCCGAGCCTGAACCACGCCACCGACCACGCCGCCCACAACGTGCTCGGCACCAGCGGGGCGGTGATGTCCGACCTCGCCATGCAGCTCCTTGGGCTCGGCTCCCTCGCCTTCGTCCTGCCGCCGGCCCTGTGGGGGGTGCAGCTCATGCGCTCCCGCGCCCTGCCGCGCGGGGGCCTGCGCATCACGCTCTGGATCATCGGCTTCTTCTCGGCGAGCGCCGTGGCGAGCGCCCTGCCGTCGACGGCGCGCTGGCCCCTGCCGACGGGCCTCGGCGGCGTCGCCGGCGATGCCCTGATCCATGCCGCCCGCACCATCGTGGGCATCGTCGCATCCCCGGCCGCCGCCCTCGTGGGCTTCGTCTTCGCCGGCCTCGCCATCCTCAGCCTCACCGGCGCCTGCCGCGTCGGCGAGGTCCCGGACGAGGAGGAAGAGCCGATCCATCCGGTCCGGACGGCGTCCCGCGCCCGCGCCGACGACCGCTACGAGGACGACGAGCCGAGCCTCGGGATCGTGTCCCTGGGCGCCCTGGCGCAGATGCTCATGGGCGGCCGCGCGGCCCTGGCCTCGCGGGTCGAGACCTGGCGCGAGGGCCGTGCCGCCCAGGCGGTCCTGGCGCATGACGGAGCGTCGCCGGCGCTCGCGGCCCGGCGCGCCTTCTCCGACGACGCGGCGCCCTGGGAGGCGCCGGTACCGCACGACGCGCGCCGCGAACCCGTCTTCGAGGCCGTGCCTGGAACCGCCCCCGCGCCCGCGCGCCGGGCCGCCCCGGTCCTGCACGACGACGAGCCCGACGACGGCGGCGAGGAGCCGGTTTTCGCGCCGGCGCCGCAGCCCCCGGCCGCGGATGCGCGCTCGCGCGT
>NZ_VRUZ01000109.1:0-12714 GCF_008039485.1 Methylobacterium sp. WL69
GCTCGTCGATGCCGCCGGCTGCCGGGGCCTGCGGGTGGGCGGCGCCCAGGGACTGGTTCTGCGCAGCGGTCACGGGCTGGTCTTGTCCTGGGGCACGAAACGTCGGGGCGGGCTGTGCCGCCCGGGCCCTCGCTTCCGCCCGGAGCCGCTCGGCCACTTCCGCGATCCGCTGCTCGGTCTGCTGGATCTCGGGGTTGTTCTGCGAGTGCGCCGTGATCAGGGCCGGCTCGATGCCGGTGGCGACCACGGAGACGCGGATGATGCCGTCGAGGCTCTCGTCGAAGGTGGCGCCGAGGATGATGTTGGCATCCGAATCCACTTCCTCGCGGATGCGGGTGGCGGCCTCGTCGAGCTCGTACAGGGTGAGGTCGTTGCCGCCCGTGATGGAGATGAGCAGGCCGCGGGCGCCCTTCATCGACACGTCGTCGAGGAGCGGGTTGGCGATGGCCGCTTCCGCCGCGCGGTTGGCGCGGTTCTCGCCGGAGGCCTCGCCGGTGCCCATCATCGCCTTGCCCATGCCGCGCATGATCGCGCGGACGTCGGCGAAGTCGAGGTTGATCAGGCCTTCCTTGACCATGAGGTCGGTGATGCAGGCGACGCCCGAGTAGAGCACCTGATCGGCCATGGCGAAGGCGTCGGCGAAGGTGGTCTTCTCGTTGGCGACCCGGAACAGGTTCTGGTTCGGGATGACGATGAGGGTGTCGACGGCGGCCTGGAGCTCCTGGATGCCGGCCTCGGCCGTGCGCATCCGGCGCACGCCCTCGAACTGGAACGGCTTCGTCACGACGCCGACGGTGAGGATGCCCATGTCGCGGGCGGCGCGGGCGATGACGGGGGCGGCACCGGTGCCGGTGCCGCCGCCCATGCCGGCGGTAATGAAGCACATGTGGGCGCCGGAGAGCTGGTCGCGGATCTCGTCGATGACCTCGTCGGCGGCGGCGGAGCCGACCTCCGGGTGCGAGCCGGCGCCGAGCCCCTGGGTCACGCCGAGACCCATCTGGATCACGCGCTCGGCCTTGGACGAGGTGAGGGCCTGGGCGTCCGTGTTGGCCACGACGAACTCGCAGCCGAGGAGGCCCGATTCGATCATGTTGTTGACGGCGTTGCCGCCGGCTCCGCCGACACCGAAGACGGTGATGCGGGGCTTGAGTTCCCGGATGTCAGGTGCCTGCAGACTGATGGCCATGGGTGTCGAGCCTCTCGTGCCTTTCACGTTTCATTTGACGCCTCGAAACGAGGGAGGCGCCGATTTTCGTCTGGCCGTTCGCGCCCACCCCCGATGCCGGGGGTTTGGGGCGCGACGGCGGTCGTTTCAGAAACTTTCCCGCAGCCAGCGCCCGACGCGCTGGATGTAGTTGTCCGTGCCGGTGCGGGCGAAGGCGCCGTGCCCGCGCGGCTCGAAGTGCTCCGCATGCGCCACCTGCGGGTAGACCAGCAGCCCCACCGCCGCCGAGAAGGCGGGTCCCTTGGCCGCCTCGGGCAGGCCGCGGATGCCCAGCGGCCGGCCGATGCGGACCTGGCCCTCCATCACCCGGCGGGCGACTTCCGGCAGGCCGACGAGCTGGCTCGCCCCGCCCGTGAGCACCACCCGGCGCCCGGCCTGGGCCGAGAAGCCGGCATTGCGCAGGCGGTCGCGCACCAGTTCGATGACCTCCTCGACGCGCGGGCGGATGATCCGCACGAGCTGCGAGCGCGGCACGTGGGTGGGGGCGTCGCCCTCGTCCTCGCCGACCCCGTGGACGGCGATCATGTCGCGGTCGTCGGAGGCCGTGGCGATGGCCGAACCGTAGAGGGTCTTCAGGCGCTCGGCGGCCGCGACCCGGGTGGAGAGGCCGCGGGCGATGTCCATGGTGACGTGGTGGCCGCCCACCGCGATGGCGTCGACGTGGACGAGGTGGCCGCCGGAGAACACGCCGACGCTGGTGGTGCCGCCGCCCATGTCGACGACGCAGACGCCCATCTCGGCCTCGTCGTCGACCAGGGCCGACAGGCCCGCCGCGTAGGGGGTGGCGATCACCGCCTCGACGCCGAGGTGGCAATGCTCCACCGCCAACATCAGGTTGCGGGCGGCGGCCGCCTCGCCGGTGACCACGTGGAGGTCGACGCCGAGCGCGTCGCCCATCATGCCGGACGGATCGATGACCGCGCCCTGGCCGTCGATGGCGTAGCCCGTGGGCAGGGCGTGGAGCACGGCCCGGCCGGGGCTGACGCCGTGGGCGGAGGCCGTCTCCAGCACGCGCTCCACGTCCATGCCCGTGACGGTGCCCGTGCGGGTGTTGACCCGGGCCTCGAAATGCTGGGAGCCGATGCGGCCGCCCGACATGTTGACGATGACCGACTGGACCTCGACCTTGGCCATGCGCTCGGCGGCGTGGACCGCCTGGCGGATGGCGCCCTCGGCGGCCTCGAGGTCGACGATGGCGCCGCCCTTGAGCCCCTGCGAGCGCTGGTGGCCGATGCCGATGATGCGGGCGAAGTGGGTGCGTCCGCGTAAGGTGGAAAGGGCCTCGGCCGGCTGGAGCTCGGCGATGAGGCAGACGATCTTGCTCGTCCCGATGTCGAGCACCGAGAGGGTGGTGCTCCGGCGGGCGGAGAGCGGCTTGAGCCGCGGGGTGAGGCCATGCTGGTGGTGCATCGTGCTACCGGGCCGGGAACGGGGAGGAATTCGGCGGTGACGCGGGATGCGCCGGACGGATCGTGCGGCTCATGTCGCGGTTCCCTTGGCCTTCGGCTTCTTCTGTGATTCGGCGCGGGCGGCGGCGGCTTCCTCGGTGAGGCGCACCACCACCCGGTCGGGCATGCGCAGGTCCACCGCGATGATGTCCTTCTCGAGGATGCGGGCCTCGCGCTCGAGGCGCACCAGGCGGGCGAGGGCTTCCGCCGCCCCCGTCTCGGGCAGGCGGATGTCGACGCCGTCGAGCTTCAGCGTCCAGCGCCGGCCCGAGACGTAGGTCCCGGCCTTGACGCGCTCGGCGAGGGTGCCGGCGGCGTCGATGAGGGCGAGGTAGTCCTTGAGGCGCTCGTTGGCGCCCTCGCCCACCACGAGGGGGAGCGCGGCGTAGCGGTCGTCGCGCATCTCGTCGATCACCTTGCCGTCGGCGGCGATGACGGAGATGAGTCCGTTGCGCTGCCACAGGGCGGCGGGCTCGCGCTCGACCTGGGTGATGACGATCTCGTTCGGGTAGACCTTGCGCACGGAGGCGCTGGCGATGAGGGGCACCTGCATCAGCCGCTCGCGGACCTCGTTGACGTCGAGGAACACCACCGACGAGTGGCCGTCGATGCCGGCGGCCTGGAGCACTTCCCGCTCGTAGAGGCGGGCGATGCCCGAGATGGTGACGCGCTCGACGCCGAAGCCGGCCAGACGCGCGAGGATGTCGAAGGGGCGGCCGTTCTCGAGGACGAAGCGCTCGTAGCGGCCGCTGGCGACGAAGCCGGTCAGCGCCAGGGCGGCGAACGACACGGACATCGTCAGGGTGCCGAGGTGGCGCGGGACGCGCCGCTCGATGGGCAGGGCGAGGCGCGAGCGGCGGCCCGGACCCAGGCGCCGCAGGCGTGCGGTCACGGCGTCGCGCAGGGCGCGGGCCGGGGCGAAGCCTGCGCCGCCGGTATGACCCGGAGCGCTCAGCGGCCCAACGTTGCGTCCTCCACCATCCATTGGACGAGCTCACCGAAACTATAGCCAGCGTGGGCTGCGATCTCCGGCACAAGGCTCGTCTTCGTCATGCCGGGTTGCGTGTTGACCTCCAGGACGACGAGGGCACCGGTTCCACCCGGTGTGTCGTCGAGGCGGAGGTCCGCACGGCTGATGCCCCGGCACCCGAGTGCTTGATGCGCCGTTAACGACAACTCTTGGACACGCTGGTAAAGATTTGGTTTAATTTCTGCCGGGAGGACGTGGATCGACCCCCCCTCGGCGTACTTCGCGTCGTAGTCGTACCAGTCCCCCGACGCGGTCCTGATCTCGATGACGCCGAGGGCCCTGTCGCCCATGACGGCGCAGGTCAGCTCGCGCCCGGCGATGTAGGTTTCGATAAGGATTTCATCGCCATAGCCCCAATCCGCCCGGCCGACCTCCCGGGGCGGCGGCGCGCCCGCGTCGCGCACGATGATGACCCCCATGGAGGAGCCTTCGGCCACGGGCTTGAGCACGTAGGGCGGCGTCAGGACATGCGCGCTCGCGGCCTCGTGACGGTTAACGACGCGGCCCTCGGGGACGCTCACGCCGGCCGCCCGCATGATCGTTTTGGCACGTTCCTTGTGCATGGCCAGCGCCGAGGCGAGCACGCCCGAGTGGGTGTAGGGGATGCGCAGGAGCTCCAGCAGGCCCTGGACCGTGCCGTCCTCGCCCGCCGGCCCGTGCAGGGCGTTGAAGGCGACGTCGGGCTTCAGGTCGGTGAGGACCGTGGCGATGTCCGGCCCGACATCGACGCGGGTGACGCGAAACCCCCGGCCTTCGAGGGCCTCGGCGCAGGCGTTGCCGGAATTGAGCGAGACCGGCCGCTCGGAGGACCACCCGCCCATGAGGACGGCGACGTGCTGGGACATGATGTATTCCTCCGATGGCCGCGCTCAGGCGTCCACGTACTCGGCCAGGGATGTCGGCTGCGGGACGGGCTCGCCGTCTTCCTGCAGGCCATCGATATGGAAGCGGATCGCGGTGCGAATTTCCTGCTCGACCGCCGCGACCGTTGCGCCCGTCGCGATGCAGCCCGGAAGATCGGGGACATAGGCGGAAAAATTTCCGCCCGCTTTTTCGATGACGACAGCGTAGCGCATCATGCGTCCCTTTCCTTGAGGCCGGCCTGTTTCAGGATGCTGGCCCGCGTTCCCGGAGCGATCTCGTCCGACATCGCGCCCGCGACGGTGACGCGGCCACGCTTTGTGAGGTGCTTGTACTGGCGGTGGCTACCCCGCGTCGTGACCAGAAACCAACCATCGGCCTCGATCCATCGGATGATCTCACGCACTTTCATGATGGACCATCCGTCGATTCCGATCGCACGCGTGCCCGTTGCCCTTCGGGGGCTTACAATCCAGCGTAATCGGCCTCATCCGCCGGGTCGCCCCATTCGGTGAATGTGACGAACGGGTCCTCAACCGCCGGCAGGCCCGACGGATCGCAGCCTGGAGCGACCGCCGGCTCCGCAGCGACCGGCCGCGAAGATCCAGCCGCATCGCCGTCCAAATCGGGCCGTTCGCGTCCCGCCTCGCTCACGCCACAGCCTCCAAGACGCCAAGGCCGATGCGCTTGATCTCCCAGTGCAGGTCGACGCCGCTGGTCTCGCGCACGCGCCGGCGCACCTCTTCGCCGAGCCCCTCGATGTCGGCCGCCGTGGCGCCGTCGCGGTTGATCAGGAAGTTGCAGTGCATCTCCGAGACCTGGGCGCCGCCGACCCGCAGGCCCCGGCAGCCGGCGGCATCGACGAGCTGCCAGGCCTTGCCCCCGGGCGGGTTCTTGAAGGTCGAGCCGCCCGTGCGCTCGCGGATGGGCTGAGCCGCCTCGCGGGCCGCCGTGACCCGGTCCATCTCGGCCTCGATGGCATCGCGGTTCCCCGGACGGCCCCGGAACAGGGCATGGGTGAAGATCACGTCGTCGGGGGCGCCGCTGTGGCGGTAGGCGAAGCCCATCTCGGCATGGGTGAACGTCCGCCGGCCGCCCGTCCGGTCGACGCCCTCGGCCGCGATCAGCACGTCCGTGGTCTCGCCGCCATGGGCCCCGGCATTCATGCGGAGCGCTCCCCCGATGGAGCCGGGGATGCCGCGGAAGAACGCGAGCCCGTCGAGCCCGGCCTCCGCCGCTGCCTTGGCGAGGCGCATGTCGGGCACGGCCGTGCCGACGCGGAGATGGTCGCCGTCGATCGCCACCGACCCGAAGGCCTTGCCGCCGAGGCGCACCACCACGCCCGGCACCCCGCCGTCGCGCACGATGAGGTTCGAGCCGAGCCCGATCACCGTGACGGGGGTCTCCGGATCGAGGCCGGCCAGCAGGGCGGCGAGATCCTCCGCGTCGGCCGGAGTGAACAGCACCTGCGCCGGACCGCCGACCCGGAACCACGTCAGGTCGGACAGGGGCTGGTTGGCGATGAGGCGCCCGCGCAGGCCGGGCGCGGCCGCGCGGATGGCGGGGGTGAGGTCGGGAAAGGCGGTCATGCGCGTTCTCCTCCTCGCCCCGCTTGCGGGGAGAGGGCTTTGTCGACCTTGTCGTCGGCAAAGCGAGGCGGCAGCCGAGGGTGAGGGGGCGATTCCGGAGGAGTCTCACTCGGAAGCCCCCCCTCACCTTCGCCCTTCGGGCTCACGCCGAACCCGACAAGGGGTTCGGCGTCCTCTCCCCGCAGGCGGGGAGAGGGGGGGAGAGCAACGAGGATCGTCGCGACGATCGAATCGGTCTGTTGCATGATATCGGAATTCCAGAAGCGAAGGATGCGATAGCCTCGCTCGGCGAGCCACGAGTCCCTGACGTGATCGCGAGCGTTCTCCGCATGCTGGCTGCCATCCGCTTCGATGACGAGCCTCGCTTCACGGCAGACAAAATCCACGATGTAGGGACCAATCTGTTCCTGACGGACAAACTTGAACCCGGCGAGGCGTCTGTCCCTCAAACGCGACCAGAGGCGCCTCTCGGCATCCGTTTCCTCACGGCGCAGGTGCCGACGAAAGCGTGTCCGGGACGGGGACGATCCACGCATCCACGTCTCACCCCGCCACACCCCCGAGCGCCGCCAGTTCGCCCGGCAGGGCGTAGGCCCACTGGGTGATGTTGCCGGCGCCGAGGCACACCACGTAGTCGCCGGCCTTGGCGCGGCCGGCGACGATGCCGGCGAGATCCTCCGAGCGGTCCAACGCGATGGCGTCGCGGTGGCCGCGGGATTTGAGGCCCGAGACCAGGCCGTCGCGGTCCATGCCCTCGATGGGGGCCTCGCCGGCCGCGTAGACCGGGGCGACGATGACCGTGTCGGCGTCGTTGAAGCAGGTGCAGAAATCGTCGAACAGCGACGCGAGGCGGGTGTAGCGGTGCGGCTGCACGATGGCGACGACGTTGCCGTCCGTGGAGGCGCGGGCGGCCTTCAGCACCGCCTTGATCTCCACGGGATGGTGTCCGTAATCGTCGAAGATCAGGGCACCGTTCCACTCGCCGGTCTTGGTGAAGCGGCGCTTGACCCCGCCGAAGCCGGCCAGCGCCTTGCGGATCGCCTCCGGCTCGACGCCGAGCTCGTGGGCCACGGCCAGCGCCGCCGTGGCGTTGAGGGCGTTGTGCTTGCCCGGCATGGGCAGGATGAGGTCTTCCATCTCGAGGCGGAAGCCCGGGCGCCGGTCGCGGATCATCACCCGGAACCGGCTCTGGCCGCCGCGCAGGTCGATGTCGATGAGGCGGACGTCGGCCTGCGGGTTCTCGCCGTAGGTGATGATGCGGCGGTCCTCGATGTGGCCGACGAGGTCCTGCACCACGGGGTGGTCGATGCACATCACGGCGAACCCGTAGAACGGGATGTTGTCGATGAAGCGCCGGAACGCGTCCTTGACCGCGTCGAACGAGCCGAAATGGTCGAGGTGCTCGGGGTCGATGTTGGTGACGATGGCGACGTCGGCGGGCAGCTTGAGGAAGGTGCCGTCGGATTCGTCGGCCTCCACCACCATCCACTCGCCCTCTCCCATGCGGGCGTTGGTGCCGTAGGCGTTGATGATGCCGCCGTTGATGACCGTGGGGTCCATGTTGCCGGCGTCGAGCAGGGTGGCGACGAGGGAGGTGGTCGTGGTCTTGCCGTGGGTGCCCGCGATGGCGACGCAGGACTTGAAGCGCATGAGCTCGGCCAGCATCTCGGCCCGGCGCACCACGGGCAGGCGGCGCTCGCGGGCGGCGACGAGCTCGGGGTTGTCGCGCTGGATCGCCGTCGAGACCACGACGAGGGCGGCGTCCTCCACGTTCCCGGCGGAATGGCCGACGAAAGTGCGGATGCCCTTCTCGGACAGTCGCCGCACGTTGGCGTTGTCGGAGGCGTCGGAGCCCTGGACGGTGTAGCCGAGGTTCATCATCACCTCGGCGATTCCGGACATGCCGATGCCGCCGATGCCGATGAAGTGGATGGGTCCGAGCTTGTCGGGCAGCTTCATGGGATGAACCAGTCCAGGGCGGGGCGCCGGGCGCCCGTCGGGTAAGAATCAGGTGCGGGCGGCCGTGGCGACGACGATGTCGGCGAGGCGTTCGGCGGCGTCGTGAAGGCCCGCGCTTTTGGCCGCTGCCGCCGCCGCGGTCAATTTTTCAGGGTTGGTGAAGCGGTCCACGAGTTCGGCCGTGAGGCGGTCGGGCGTGAACGCGCTCTGGGGAATCGCCAGGGCCGCGCCGAGGGTGGCCAGGGTCGCGGCGTTGGCGGCCTGGTCCTGATCGATGGCGCCGGGGAGCGGCACGAGGATCGACGGCCGGCCGAGGGCGGCGAGTTCCGAGACCGTCGAGGCGCCGGAGCGGCCGATGACGAGGTGGGCGGCGGCCATGCGGGCCGGCAGGTCCTTGAAGAACGGCGCCGCCTCGATCCCGCCGAGGCCGAGGCCGAGATAGAGGTTCTGCACCGCCGTCAGGTCCTCCGCCCGCACCTGCTGCACGAGGTGGAGGCGGGCGCGCAGGTCCGCCGGCAGGGCTTCGATGGCTTTGGGCACGACCTCGCCCATCACCCGCGCGCCCTGGCTGCCGCCGAAGACGAGGAGGTGGAGGGGGGCGCCGGGCTCCACGGAGGGATAGGGCGTGGCGGCGGCCGCGATCACCGCCGGGCGCAGGGGATTGCCCGTGTGGGTGCGCGGCGCCAGGGCCTTCACGGGCACGCCGCGCACTTCCCTGAAACCGGTGGCGATGGCCCGCGCGCCGCGCGCCAGGAACGCGTTGGCCCGGCCCATGACGGCGTTCTGCTCATGCAGGACCGTGGGCACCCGCAGGATCTGCCCGGCGAGCATGGGCGGCACGGTGGGATAGCCGCCGAATCCGACGATGGCGGCGGGGTCGATGCGCCTGATCTGCCGGGCGGCGACGCCGAAGCCGCGCCCGAGGGTAAGGAGCGCGAGGCCGCGCTTCACCGGAGAGCGGCCGGAGGGCGTCGCCGACGCGATGGTGACGATCTCGGAGGCCGGAAACCCCGTGGCGATGGAATCGACCCGCGCGTCGGTGGCGAGCACCACCCGCAGCCCGCGCGCGCGCAGGACGTGGGCGAGGCTCTCGGCCGGGAACAGGTGCCCGCCCGTGCCGCCGGCACAGAGCAGGATCGTGGCGGTGGCGACGGTCAACGCATCACTCCGGCGACGGTCGCCGGGGCGGTGCCCGGCGGCTTCTGGCTCAGGGTGGTGGTGCGCGGGCGCTTGCGGGTCAAGGCGACGAGGAAGCCCATGCCCAGCGCCAGCGACAGCATCGACGAGCCGCCGTAGGAGACGAACGGCAGGGTCATGCCCTTGGCCGGCATGAGCTGGACGTTCACCGCCATGTTGATGCAGGCCTGCAGCCCGAACAGGGTGACGAGCCCGGTGATGGCCAACCGCGAAAAGGTGTCGTCCGTGCGCCGCGCGAGTTTCAGGCCGCGCATGACGAGGTAGGCGAACAGGGACACGAGGCCGAGGCAGACGAGGACGCCGAACTCCTCGCCGATCACCGAGAACAGGAAGTCCGTGTGCGCGTCGGGCAGGTGGCGCTTGGCCAGGCCCTCGCCCGGTCCGACGCCGAGCCAGCCGCCGGAATTGAACGATTCGTGGGCCCAGAAGCCCTGGAAGTTGTCGCCGGACTCGGTGTTCATGAACCGGTCGATGCGCTCGCGCACGTGGTACAGGAAGCGGTAGGCGACGCCGACGCCTAGCAGGCCGGCGATCCCGAGGCCGGCGACCCAGAACCAGTGCAGGCCGGCCACGAAGAACAGCGAACACCACACGATGGTGATGAGCATGGTCTGGCCGAAATCCGGCTGGAGCACGAGGGGCACGATGGTGATGGGCAGGAGCAGGATCGCCAGGAGGCCGCCCGGCATGTCGCGGCGCTGGGCCCCCTCCGAGAAGGCCCAGGCGGCCACCACCACGAAGGCGGGCTTGACGAATTCCGAGGGCTGCAGGCCGAAGGGGCCGAACTGGATCCAGCGATGCGCGCCCTTGATCTCCGGGCCGAACTTGCCGGCCAGCACGCACAGGACGACGCCCATCAGCCACGTCGCCAGGGCCACGCGCCGGATGTGGCGCAGGGACAGGAACGACACGCCGACGATGATGAGCAGGGTGGGGGCGAGGTAGAGCGCCTGCCGGTTGAGGAAGTGGAAGGTCGGCAGGCCGATCTTCTCCGCCACCGGCGGGCCACCGCCCATGAGGAAGACGAGGCCCGCCACCATGAGGGCGCCGAGGCCCGCGAGCAGGCCGCGATCGACGGTCCACCACCAATCGGTGAGAGGCGTGCGTTCCGCGCGGGACATCATGGTGAGCGCTCTCCGTGGGGGCCGGGGCGCTCGCCGGAGCAGCCGCAGGCCGCCGGCAGCCTAAGAGCCGGCACGGCGCGATCCTGTGCGGGAATGGTAAACCAATCCTTTGCGATCACACTCCATCCGCGGGATGGCGCATCATCCGCGTCGCCACCCAGCCCACCGCGATGGCGACGGTGACGCCCCAGCCGACCTCGAACAGGCGCGAGCCGAACATCTGCTGGGCGGTGCCGGCATGGGGCACCAGCAGGATGATGGTGGCGGTGACGCCGGCGAGGCGCCCGGCGCTCGCGACGTTGAGGAGCCAGCACGCGGTGAGGGACAGGATGACGGCGACGGCGTAGGCGACGAGGTCCTGGCCGACGGCGCTCAGCACCGCGAGGCCGATGAGGCCGCCCGTGGCCGCCCCCAGGAACTGGTCGCGGGCCATGGTGCGGGTGGCGCGGAACTCCGTCTGCACCACCGCGATGGCCGTGATGGCGCTCCAGAACCCCTCGCGCAGGTTGAGCGCCTGGGTCGGCATGTAGGCGATGAGGGCGGCCGAGGCCGACATCAGCCCGTGCGCGGCCCCGCCGACGAGGCGGCGGCGCAGGGGCAGGCGCTTGCGCAGGCGGGCGAGCTGCTGGCGCAGCCAGCCGATGCGGACCTCGTCCCGCGTCGCCTCGCCCGGCAGGACCGGGGGCTCGCGCAGCTCCTTTTCCATGGGGTTCACGCCCGGGTGCTCAGGCCGCCGCCTGCGTCGCGGCGGCGAGGCCGGGGGCGACCTGCGCGGCGATCTGGCCGGAGGCGGCGTTCTTGCCCTTCGCCTCGATCTCGAAATCCGCCCAGGCGAGGTGGCGGCCGACGAGGGCGTTGACGGCGCGGTTCCACATCATGTCCGAATGGGCCGCCAGGTCCCGCCGGGAATGGCCGGCGGCCGAGAGCGCGGCGAAATCCGGCGCGGCCTCGGGGTCGGCGCCCGCCAGCAGGGTTTCGCGGGAGACGCTGATATGCGCGATGGGCCGCACGCCGCGCCAGGACTCGCGCACCCGTGCGATGCGCGGGTCCTCGGGTTCGATGTACTGGCCGCCGCTTTCGACCCAGTGATGGTGGAGGTCGAACACCACCGGAACGGCGTCGGCGAGCTGCAGCACCGTGTCGAGGCCGAAGCAGTTCTCGTCGTTCTCGACGGTGATGAGGTCGCGCGCGGTCTGCGACAGCAGGGGCAGGCTGGCGCGAAATCCCGCGACGCCGGGGTCGCGGGCGCCGACGTGGATGTTGATGTGCGCCCCGTGCGGGTGCCAGCCGGCGCCGTAGCCCATGAGCGCCATCACCTCGGCGTGGTACTCGAACTCGGCGAGGCCGTTGGCCTGCGCGGCGGGGTTGCGCGAGGCGATGACGCAGAACTGCCCCGGATGGAAGCTGAGGCGGACGCCGGCCGCCCGCGCCAAGTCGCCGATGCGGGCGAGGCCTGGCTCAATGAGGGCGCGCATCCCCGCCTCGGCGTAGAGGTCGCTGGCGATGGGGTGGGTGTAGCCGGGCAGCACGTTGCTCGCCATGCGCAGCAGCCGCTCCAGGGGCGGGCGCCCCGCGACCCAGGCGACCTGCCGCTCCAGGGCCCCGAGGTTGTGGCGCGCGAGGGCCTCGAGCTTCGCCCGGCGGGCGCCGGGGGCGAGGCGGGCGAGATTGGCCATGGTGACGTGGGTGAGATTCATCTCCAGGGCGGCCTCGCGGGCGGCCTTCAGGGTCTTGAAGCTCTCCGGCGGGGCTTCGAGGATGAACTTGCAGCAGAAGCCGAGGCGCGGTTCGCCATCGGTGGTCGGCGTGGGTGAGGGCGGGGTCTGGGTCATCCTGGCCCCAACGCCGCAGGGCCGGTTTGGTCCCGCCCGGCCCGGCGCGCGGCGGCCACAGCCCCCGTGAAAGATGTCGCGGCCACGGCGCCCCGCGCGGACGGGCCATTGACGGGCGGGCGGGCGTCGCCTTTATCCGATGCCATGCACGGAGACCGGCCCAGGGGAGCGAGCCACCGCGCGATCATCGCCGTGATCGCGCTCTACGCCCTGTGCCTCCAGGCCATCCTCGGCAGCGCCGCGACCCCGCCGCCCATGGGCCAGGAGCCCGGCCTGTGCCTGCACGAGGCCGGTGAGGCCGGGCCGGACGCGCCCGCCCCGGTCCACGTGCACCTGTCCTGCTGCACGGCGGCTCCGGCGTTCTCGACCCTCGACCTGCCGCCCCTCGTGCCCACCGTCACCGTCTGGCCCGACCGGCGCATCGCCCCCCCGGCGTGGCGCCCCCATGC